>NZ_CALVBG010000058.1 GCF_944325745.1 uncultured Faecalicoccus sp.
GAGGAACACCGTCTTTTGGATGATACTAAAAATGTTCAAGTGGTTCGCTGGTGGCCATATGCTTGTGATTTGATCCCGGCCAACGGCGGGAAAGGCAAAGGCGTCGAAGAAGTTTTGAAGGCATACGGCTTTTCTAAAGAAGAAGCGATCTCTTTTGGTGATGGCGGCAATGACATTGATATGCTGCAGGCGACAGGACTCAGTGTGGCGATGGGAAATGCCTTGAATAGTGTAAAAGAAATCGCAACCTATACGACAAAAACCGTCGAAGAAAATGGTGTTGTCAGTGCTTTGAAACATTTTGATTTGATATAGAGAAACAGGAGCGAACGCATGAAGACACAAGATCCAAAGAAAAAAGCATTATTAGAGAGTTTAAAAGGAGGGTTGATCGTTTCTTGTCAGACCCAAAAAGATGAACCGATCTATACGCCGGATATGGTCGTAAAGATGGCCGAATGTGCCAAGTGGGCCGGTGCGGTTGGTTTGCGCATCAATTCTCCGGAACAGATCCGCCAAGTCAAAGAAGCAAACCTTGGCTTGCCGATCATCGGGTTGTACAAAGTATGGCACGATGATACCTGTGTTTTTATTACGCCGACCATGAAAGAAGTTGATGCGATCGTAGAAGCGGGAGCGGATATCATTGCTTTGGACTGCACTAATGAAACGACGCACGAAGGAACGCAAGCCTGGGATCTGATCAAGGAAGTGCGGAAAAAATATCCAGATCATTTGATCTTTGCGGATTGTGCCACAATTGAAGAAGCCAAAAGAGCATCGGATAACGGAGCGGAGATCGTGGCGCCGACGCTTTATGGATATACCCCCGCTACCGAAAACATCGAAGGGGCAAACTATCGCATGGTGGCCCAGATGTGTCGTGAGCTTGGCGATGAGGCGTGTGTGATCATGGAAGGTCATTTGTATACGCCGGAAGATGCGATGAAATGCATTTTCTTAGGTTGTCATGCGGTTGTTGTCGGTTCTGCCATTACTCGTCCGCATTATGTGGCCAAACGCTTTGTCGATTGCTTAAGCAAATATCAAGATGATTGGCGCAAAGTGGAAAAAGCCCATCATACGAATGAACTAAAATAGCGAAGAAAACATAGATTTGAAATCTTTTAAAATGATCTTCTCCTAGAGTAGAAGGCAAAACGTCCTTCAAACTATAGTGAGAAGATTTCTTTTTTGTATAATAGTTTCTAAGGAATGAAAAAATATAGGAATTAGAGATGGAAATGATCCGCTTTTTGTTTCGAAAGGGTGATGTGGATGACTTTAAAAAATAAATTAGGAATTACTAATTCTGTGCAATTGGCAAAAGCTGAAGAGAAAATCAGTAAAGAGAAGGCTGCCTTGCTTTTTGATACAAGATTAATAGATACGTTTGAAGTGGGGACCTTCAAAGGTCTTTCGGATATACATAGGTACTTATTCGAAGATATTTATGATTTTGCAGGGAAAATTCGAACAGAAAATATCGCAAAAGGAGCCTTTCGTTTTGCATCTGTGATGTATTTAGAGGAGGCTCTTGAAAAAATCAGTAACATGCCTCAATCTACATTTGAAGAAATTATTGAAAAATATGTGGAGATGAATGTGGCTCATCCATTTAGGGAGGGCAATGGAAGAAGCGCTAGAATATGGCTGGATGCTATTCTGAAGAAAGAGATCAATAAAGTTGTCGATTGGAGTAAAGCGAACAAGCAAGATTATCTTTTCGCTATGGAACGCAGCCCAGTTCGTGATACAGAAATAAAAGTTTTATTAAAACGTGCATTAACAGACAAAATAGATGATAGAGATGTCTATATGAAAGGGATAGATGTAAGTTACCATTATGAAGGGTATAATGTCTATCGTATTCGTGAGTTGACGGCAACACAAAAACGGTGAGGATGTTTCGCTTGATCAATAATTGACAAACAGGATGAGTTCCTATTCTTGTTTTGATAGAATGAAAGTAGGAGGTCATACAATTATGGCAAAAATCTTATTTAGTCCTGGAAAGTATATTCAAGGTCCAGGCGAAATCAAAAATCTAGGTTCCTATGCAGCTGCATTAGGAAAGAAGGCGTTGATCTTGATCAGTGCCGGCGGAAAGAAACGCAGCGGAGAGAACGTTCTTTCGGGATTTGAAAACGTTGACTGTACGGCAGAATTTGAGATCTTTCATGGCGAGTGTTCGTATAATGAGATCCACCGCATTGAAAAGATCGTAAAAGAAAAGGAATGCGATCTGGTGATCGGCATTGGGGGCGGAAAGATCTTTGATACCGCCAAAGCCGTGGCTTATTATCAAAAGACACCGGTGATCATCTGCCCGACGATTGCCAGCACCGATGCCCCTTGCAGTGCCTTGTCGGTGATTTATTCGGATGCCGGGGTCTTTGAAGAATATTTATTCTTACCAAGCAATCCGAATATCGTCTTATTGGATACCGAGATCATTGCCAAATCGCCGGTTCGCTTGACAATGGCCGGCATCGGGGATGCCCTGGCCACTTATTTTGAAGCGCGTGCCTGTGTAGAAAGTGAAGCGACGACTTGCGCCAATGGAAAAGCGACGAGTGCTGCCTTTGCCTTGGCGGAATTGTGCTTGAATACTTTGTTAGAGGAAGGATATAAAGCGAAGGTCGCTTTGGAAGCCGGCGCTTTGACACCCGCCGTGGAAAAGATCGTGGAAGCTAATACACTGCTTTCGGGGATCGGTTTTGAATCTTGCGGTCTTGCCGGTGCGCATGCGATCCATAATGGCTTGACAGTGCTGGAAGAATGTCATTCGATGTACCACGGAGAAAAGGTTGCCTTTGGTACGATCGTTCAACTGGTTTTGGAAAATGTTCCGATGGATGAATTAGAAGAGATCATTGAATTCTGCATCTCGGTGGATCTGCCGGTGACGTTGAAACAATTGGGCGTTAAGAAGATCACGGAAGAAAAGATCCGTAAAGTGGCCGAACTGGCTTGTGCCGAAAGCGATACCTTACATAATATGCCGTTTGAAGTTACTGTGGAATCCACTTATAACGCGATCTTGGCCGCTGATGCCTATGGTCATCGCTTTTTAGGAAAATAGTAAAAAAAGGAAGTTAATCCAAATAACGGATAACTTCCTTTTCTTGTAGACTTTTTTTCAGGTCGATCACTCTTTGATTCTCGCTGCCGCGAAAGGCCAGCGAGATGTTTTTCTTTTCCTGGATAAATGGGCCGTCCACCAAAACATCGATATAAGACAACATCTCATCCGTGACTTCACAGTGTCGTTTTCCGCCTTCCAATAAATCTTGATCCAAGATAAAGCCGGTATAACACCAAATGGTTTTTTGCGGGAAGTCCTTTTTGACCTTTCGCAACAAATGGATGAGTTCTTGCTGGTTATCAAATTCAAAAGGTTCGCCACCCAGCAAGGTCAAACCATGAATGAAATTCGGTCGCAAAGCTTCTAAGATCTCTTGTTCGGTTTGACTGGTATAAGGTTTCCCGTATTGAAAGTCCCAGGTTTCGGGCTGGAAACATCCGGGGCAATGGTTGGTACATCCGGAAACGAAGAGGGTGACGCGGACACCTTCTCCGTCAGCAATATCATATTTTTTTATATTTCCGTAATACATAGGCATTCCTTTCTATTGCGAAAAAAAGAGAGAAGTTCTCTCTTTTTTTATAGATGCAGTACGCGTTCTTTGATTTCCTGGGTACGCCCCTGGTTCCAAAACTGTGTTCCGATATATCCGCAAGTACGACGGGCAACGTTCATCTTTTCCTGATCGCGGTTTCCGCAGTTTGGACATTCCCAAACCAATTTGTGGTTTTCATCTTCAACGATCTGGATCTCTCCGCTGTAGCCGCAGACCTGGCAATAATCACTCTTTGTGTTCAATTCAGCATACATGATATTGTCATAGATATGTTCCATCAAAGCTAAGACAGCCGGAATGTTATTTTCCATGTTTGGAACTTCTACATAACTGATGGCACCACCTGGAGATAACTTCTGGAACTGGGATTCGAAAGTCAGTTTATCAAAAGCGTTGATCTCTTCGGTAACGTGAACATGATAGCTGTTTGTGATGTAGTTTTTATCAGTGACTTTCGGAATGATGCCGAAACGATCCTGAAGTTTCTTGGCGAATTTATAAGTCGTGGATTCCATCGGCGTTCCATAAAGAGAGAAGTCCATGTTGTTTTCTTTCTTCCATTTGGCGCAGGCATCGTTGAGATACTGCATGACTTTCAGACCGAAAGAAGTACCTGGTTCTTCAGTATGCGGAACCCCTGTCATATACTGTACACATTCGCATAGACCGGCATAGCCTAACGAGATCGTAGAATAACCGCCATAAAGCAGTTTGTCGATCGTTTCACCTTTTTCAAGACGAGCTAAAGCACCATCTTGCCAAAGGATCGGAGCAACATCGCTTGGAGTTCCTTTTAAACGGTTATGACGGCACATCAGGGCGCGATAACAAAGGTCAAGGCGTTCATCCATGATCTGCCAGAAGCGTTTTTCATCGCCTTTAGAAGAGCAGGCAACATCGACCAGGTTGATCGTAACGACACCTTGATTAAAGCGTCCGTAATATTTCGGCTTGCCGTTTTCATCCACATAAGGGGTCAAGAAAGAGCGGCATCCCATACATGGGTAACATTGGCCGTTTCCGTTTTGGTCCACTTTCAGCTTCAACATCATCTTTTCCGAGATGTAGTCAGGAACCATGCGTTTTGCGGTACATTTGGCTGCCAATTCTGTCAGGTAATAGTATTCGCTTCCTTTGCGGATGTTGTCTTCTTCCAAAACATAGATTAGTTTTGGGAAGGCTGGTGTGATCCATACGCCTTTTTCGTTTTTGACACCTTGCATACGCTGTTTCAGCACTTCTTCAATGATCAGTGCCAAGTCGTCACGTGTCTGACCTTCTGGCACTTCGTTCAAATACATGAAGACCGTGACGAACGAGGCCTGTCCGTTTGTAGTCATCAAAGTGATGACCTGATATTGGATCATCTGGACACCCTTTTCGATTTCGCGGCGCACACGCATCTCAGCGATCTGATTGATCTTGTTTTCGTCGACATCCATGTTCATGGCTTCGAATTCGTCTTTAACTTCACGGCGCGCTTTTTCACGGCTGACTTGCACGAAAGGAGCAAGGTGAGACAACGTGATGCTTTGTCCGCCGTACTGGCTGCTGGCAACTTGGGCGATGATCTGTGTCGCGATGTTGCAGGCCGTAGAGAAGCTGTGTGGTTTTTCGATCATCGTTTCCGAGATGACCGTTCCGTTTTGTAACATATCTTCCAGGTTGACCAGACAGCAGTTGTGCATGTGCTGCGCAAAGTAGTCAGAATCGTGGAAGTGGATCAAACCTTGTTCGTGCGCTTCGATAATGTCTTGAGGAAGCAGGAAACGTTTTGTGATATCTTTCGAAACTTCTCCGGCCATATAATCGCGCTGTACGCTGTTGACCAGAGGGTTTTTATTGGAGTTTTCCTGTTTTACTTCTTCGTTGTTTCGTTCCAATAAGCTCAAGATCTGCTGGTCGGTGGAGTTGGCTTTACGAACCAAAGCTCTTTCATAACGATAGGTGATATAGTTGTGGGCTACCGCAAAGTATTGTTCTTTCATAATGGCGGTTTCGACCATATCCTGGATCTCTTCCACGCTTGGGCTGCGGTTCATGGATTCGCATTGATCTTCTACGCTTTTAGAGATCTTTAAGATCGTAGCTTCGCTCATTTGGGAATGCGATGTGGCTTTGTTCGCTTTTCGGATCGCATTTTCGATTTTTTGGACGTCAAAAGTCACTTCTTCGCCGCTTCGTTTGATAACTTTCATATTGTACTTCTCCTATTCTTTATTGAAATAGTTGAACCTTCAACTATTTTTGTCGATGTACTTCTAAGTATACTTTGTTTCGATGAAAAAACAAGGGCCAGTTTGGACCAATTTTTCGGAAATCCCATAAATAAAGGAAGGTAATAAAAAAGAAATTTTTCACGTGTTAAAATGTGCAAATTGAATGCCTAAAAATGAATAATTTCTATCTAAAGTATAGGGGAGAGACTCCCAAATTGTCAGTTGATTTGACCGAAAGGGAGAGAGATTGAAATTTTTCAAAGCCAATGTAAAGCCAATGTATAATAATGAAAAATTTTCATGAAAAAGAATAAATTTATTTCAAAAAAGACTTGATTTTCATTTTCTTTAGAGATACTATTTATTCACATTCAATAAGCAATGAGCAAGATACGGTGCTTGTGTTACACCCCTGGAAGAGAGCGCTGGATGGTGGAAACAGTGCAGGAAGGAAATAAAGCATTATCCCTTGTGAGCTGGTTTTTTGAACGATCTTCTAGTAAAAAAATCCGTTTGTCCTGCGTTAAAGGAACTCATATTGTTGGATATGAGAAAGGGGCAGTTTGACAGCTGCAAACTAAGTGGTACCGCGAAGCAAAGTTTTCGTCTTAGTGACGGGAACTTTTTTTGTTTGTTGGATGAAGAGTAAGAGAGTGAGGAAGAGAGTATGAATGGATTAGCCTTATTAGGAATCACGATCGTGATTCTGGTGGCGGCTTATCTGACCTATGGCCGATATCTGGTCAAAACTTGGGGGATCGATGCGAAAGCAAAGACGCCGGCTGTGCGAAAAGACGACGGTACAGATTTTGTTCCGAGCAACAAATGGTCTGTCTTTGCTCATCAGTTTTCATCGATTGCCGGAGCTGGACCTGTAACCGGACCGGTTATGGCGTTGGTTTTCGGATGGTTGCCTGCTTTTTTATGGATTGTTGTAGGAGGGATTTTCTTTGGGGCTGTACAAGACTTCGGTTCCTTGTATGCTTCTGTTAAAAACGATGGAAAATCCATGGGACAAATCATTGAAGACTACATTGGGAAAACAGGAAGAAAATTATTCTTTATTTTTGCCTGGTTGTTCACACTGATCGTTATTGCTGCTTTTGCGGATATGGTTGCCGGCTCTTTCAACGGATTTAATGCCGAAGGACAGGCTTTGGCACCGAGTGCTTCGGCCGGATCGATCTCAATCTTATATGTTTTCGTAGCTATGGCCTTTGGTTATTTCTTAAAGAAAGTTAAATGGGAAGGCTGGAAAAAAGCGGT
>NZ_CALVBG010000059.1 GCF_944325745.1 uncultured Faecalicoccus sp.
TCTTCTCCGGCTTCACTATGTACCGCCGAGATGATCATGCCGCAAGAATCGATCCCCATCATTTTACGAGGAGGCAGATTCGTGATGGCCACCAAGGTCTTGCCGATCAGTTCTTCAGGTTCATAGTAATCGTGGATGCCGCTTAAGATGATGCGGTCTTCCCCGCTTCCGTCATCCAATACAAACTGTAACAGTTTCTTCGATTTTGGAACGGCCGTACAATCTTTGACTTTCACGGCTCTAAAATCGGATTTTGAGAAGGTCTCGAAGTCCACGAAGTCTTTGAACAACGGTTCGATCTCTACCTTGGAATAATCAATCGTCGGTTTCTTGTTGGTCAGAGCACTAACTTCTACCGGGATCAAAGGTGTGTATTCTTTTTCCACTTTAGCGCCTTTGGATTCTCCGGTCAGCTTCATATGCGGGAACAAGAGGACTTCACGGATTGTTCTTTGATCCGTCAGAAGCATCACGAAGCGGTCGATTCCCAGCCCGACTCCACCGGTCGGAGGCATGCCGTATTCCAAAGCTTCAACATAGTCAACATCCATCTCATTGGCTTCTTCATCCCCTAGATCACGAAGTTCCAACTGTTTTTCAAAGCGTTCTCTTTGATCGATCGGATCGTTCAATTCTGAGAAGGCATTGGCATATTCATGACCGCAGATAAAGAGTTCATAACGGTCGGTAAAGCGCGGATCCTCTTTACATTTTTTGGCCAGCGGGCTAATCTCGATTGGATATTCATAAACAAACGTTGGCTGTACAATGGTTTCTTCAACATATTTATCAAAGAACAGCTGAATGATATGACCTACCGAGTTATGGATCTTATCCACTTCGATATCGTGTTCCTTAGCCAAGGCAACGGCTTGTTCATAACTCATTTCTTGTTTAAAGTCGATACCCGTTTTTTCCTTGACGGCTTCGCACATCGTGATGCGCTTAAAGGGAGCTTTCAAGGAAATTTCCTGTCCCTGATAAGTAATTTCGGTCGTTCCCAAAACTTTGTTGGCGACAAAATCAAATAACCCTTCGATCAGATCCATCATGCCATGCAGATCGCTGTAAGCCACATACGCTTCGACGGTCGTAAATTCCGGATTGTGGGTTGCATCCATTCCTTCATTTCGAAACAAACGGCCGATCTCATACACACCTTCCAGGCCTCCAACGATCAAGCGCTTCAAAGGAAGCTCTGTAGCGATTCGCAAATAGAAAGGCATATTCAGTGTGTTGTGATGCGTGATGAATGGACGAGCTGCAGCCCCTCCTAAGATAGGCTGTAATACCGGCGTTTCCACTTCCACCAATCCTTGGCCATCCAAATATTCCTGCACGGCGCGAATGATTCTTGGCCGTGTCAAGGCAATATGTTTAGCTTCCGGATTCATGATCAGATCCACATAACGACGGCGGAAACGTTCTTCCACATCAGTCAGGCCATGGTACTTTTCCGGTAAAGGACGCAAAGCTTTTGATAAATGCGTATAGACTTTAGCGCGTACCGAGAGCTGGCCATGATCGGTCTTCATGACTGTTCCTTCGATTCCTACAATATCGCCGATATCATTTTTCTTGAAGATCTCATACTGTTCTTCGCCCACCTCATCTTTACGAACATAGATCTGGATCTGCCCATCCACATCTTGGATGTGCATAAAGCCGGCTTTCCCCTGACGGCGTTTGGTCATGATACGACCGGCGATCTTCACATGAACATCCAGCTCCTGCAGCTGTTCTTTGGTCATGTCTTCATATTGTGCCGTAATCTTTCCTGAGGTCGATGTTCGCTGATAAGCTTGCCCAAAGGGATCAATTCCCATTTCTGCCAGATCTTGCATTTTCTGGCGACGTACTTTTTCTTGTTCCGTTAATTTTTGTTGTGCCATAAATTCTCCTTTTTCAAAATAAAAAGCACTCATCCAAGGGACGAATGCTCGTGTTACCACCCTAATTCATCTTTCAAATCACTTTGAAAGACCTCTGCCGCTGTCCAATAACAGCGCTTCCTTTAATGCAGGAACTACATGCAGCTCCAAGGTTTTATTCCTTTAGGTCCTGTGCTTTTTTCCACCATCCAAAAGCTCTCTTGAACATTTTCCTAAAGTACTCGTCCTCTTCATAGCCTTTACGGGATGTATCGTACTAAAGCTCGAAAACTTTGTCAACGAAAAACTGTTAATCAGCTGCTTCTTTTAATTGTTCCAGCGTAATGGGACCCGGCCGCAGGATCGTTAATGTTTCCCGGGTACAGTCTACGATCGTGCTCGCCTGTAACGCCTTGCACTTTCCTAATACGATTCCATCAATATCGGGCAGCTGTTCCAATACATCTTCACTGCATAGAGCTGTCTTGGCCCCTGACTGGTTGGCGCTTGTCACCAACAAAGGTGCATTCAATTCCTGGATCACCTCCAGCAAGAAGTCTTCTTCCGGGATACGGATCGCAATCGTATCCAAGCCATTGGTATACGCTTTGGGCACCGTTTCCTTGACACGTAAAACCAGGGTCAAAGCCCCCGGCAAAAAGCGGGCAGCGATCTTTTCGATTCGTGAATCCACATAGGCCACTTGTTTCATCTGCTCCACATTGGCCACCATCATCGGAATGGGTTTGGTTTCCGGACGATGTTTGGCGTGTTTCAAACGTTCAAGATCCTTTAGGTCTCCATACAATACCCCAACCCCATACACCGTATCGGTCGGGACTGCCAAGATCTGATGATCTTGAAAGGCTTGTACTACTTCTTTGATTTGTTCTTTTTGATAAGTACGCATATTCCTATTATAGGTTTATGATAGAATAGATACAAGTGAAAGGATGATTCTCATGTTTGATCATACGATCTGTGCCATATCGACCGCCTTAAAAGAAGGAGCCATTTCGATTGTCCGTTTGAGTGGAGAAGATGCCATACCCATTGTCAATCAGATCTTCACCAAAGATTTGTCTCATGTTCCTTCGCATACGATCCACTATGGTCACATCCTTGATGATCATAAAGAGCCGGTAGACGAAGTTTTGGTTTCTGTCTTCCGGGCCCCTAAAACATATACCCGGGAAGATATCATAGAAATCAACTGTCATGGCGGGATCTTTATCACGCGCAAGATCTTGTCCATCGTCTTGAGCCATGGCGCCAAACTGGCAAAACCCGGCGAATTTACCCAGCGGGCTTTTTATCATGGCAGGATCGATCTTTCACAGGCGGAAGCCGTCGAAGACATGATCGAAGCGACCAACGATTCGGCAGCCAAAATGGCGATCAGAGGGATCCGCGGCAGCGTTCATCAATTATTACAGCCTTTGATCGAGGATCTTCTGGACATCATCGCTCAAATCGAAGTCAATATCGACTATCCGGAATATGAAGATATCGAACAACTTACGCAACAAGATCTCTTACCAAAGGTCAAAGAATGGCTTGACCGGATCGATGCGATCTTAAAAAAAGCCAATACTGGACAGCTTATCAAAAACGGGATCGATACAGTGATCATCGGCCGCCCCAACGTTGGAAAAAGTTCTCTTCTCAATGCCTTGCTTGAAGAAGATAAAGCCATCGTGACTGATATTGCGGGAACAACCCGTGATATTGTCGAAGGACAGATCCATATCGGCTCGGTCCAGCTCAACTTGATCGATACCGCCGGGATCCGGCATGCCAGCGACAAGATTGAACAGATCGGTATCGAAAAAAGTCAAGAAAAGCTCCAACAAGCCAAACTCGTGCTGCTGGTCTTGGATGGCAGTCATCCTCTGACAAAAGAAGATGAAGATCTGTTAGAAAAAACAAAAGATAAACTGCGCTTGATCATCTGGAACAAACAAGATCTAAGCGACACCTCACAAGAAGGAATCTGCATCTCTGCCAAAAATCATCAGATCCAGCCTTTGATTGATGCCTTGGAAACACTGTATCAAAATGACTTGTTAAAAGAAGAGCCTGTTCTGTCAAACGAACGCCAGATTGGTCTTCTTCAACAGGCAAGATCTGCCATGACCAGAGCGCAGCTTGCTTTGGAAGATCACACAGAACCAGATTTAGTAGAAATCGACATCCAGGAGGCTTATGAGGATCTCAAAGAGATCTTGGGGGAAGTCCATCGCGAAGATCTTCTGGATACATTGTTTTCTAAATTCTGTCTAGGAAAGTAGGGTATTTATGGAACACTTTTTAGAACAAGTGCATACGATACTGTGCAGCGCAGCCTATCTATCTTTGTATCTTTTGGAAGCTGTGGCATTGGCAATCATCGTTTTTAGTGCCTTCCGCAGTATATTGAATCTTTTTCAAAAGGACAAAAATACAAAAAAGCCTTTGTTGCGCGGGCTCAGTATTGCCTTGACGTTTAAATTGGCTGCAGAGATCATTCGTACGATCACCGTTCGTTCTTTAGATGAGATCATTCAGATCGGTGCTTTGATCTTAGTCAAAGCCGCCATTACTTTTTTGATCCATTGGGAATGGAAAAGCGCCAATGCGCTCACAGATGAAATCGAGGATATTGAATAATATGATCTATCTTAAAATTGGTTTAGGACTTGTCTGCCTGGCTTTGGGAGCAGACCTCGTCTTTTTGATTCATAGATGGATGCCGCAGATCAATCTAAAGATCTTGATTGGACTTGTGTTCTTATTTTTACTGCCGTGCATTACATTCAACACGCTCTTCCCGGCTTTTTATTTTCATTTTTTCTGCTTATTGTTGATCGTGCAGCTGGGTTATTTTTTGTTTCATAAGCCAGTGAATCTTTTTCTTTTCTTGATTCCGCTCTTACTGACAAGCGGTATTTTAGGGTACGGCATCTATAATCTTCATCATATCGAGCCAACGATCTACACCCTTTCGACCGATAAAGAAATGGAATCAACAAAGATCGTCTATATCGCCGATCTTCATTATCCCACCGGAATGACGCCTCTTTCTTTGACCAAACTGGTCGACCGTCTCCAGAAGGAAGAACCGGATTTCTATGCGTTGGGCGGCGATATCGTAGATGAATTCACTACAAAAAAAGAAATGGAAAGTGTCTTTTCCAAACTGGGAAAACTCAGTCAAGTGGCGCCTGTGTATTATGTCTACGGAAATCACGATAATCAACATTATTCATCGCAGCCTGTCTTCACCAAAGAAGAAATCAAAAAGGAGCTTGAACAAAATCAGATCCAAGTTCTTCAAGATACAGTGGTCCAAACAGACGCGATCACTTTGATCGGACGCGAGGATGCCGAAGAAAAAGACCGGAAAAGCTTAGAAGAGCTCGCCGGTTCAACAGAGGATACCTATAAGATTGTCTTAGATCATCAGCCTATCGAATTAGACAACTGCATCCAAAACGATATCGATTTGCAGATCTCGGGCCATACCCATCGCGGGCAGATCTTCCCTTTGGGATTTTTATCCAGCCTGTTCCATGTCAACGAACATGACTACGGCATCCAACAAGAACAAGGATTCACCCAGATCACTAGTTCCGGAGTCAACGGATGGGGATTCCCTTTGCGTACCGAAGGGAAAAGCGAATATGTCGTGATCCACATCACGAACGATTAAACTGTTTCATCACTTCGGCTACAAAATATAAAGATCCGCAAACTAAAGACGGCTCATGCGTTTCTTGAAGCCGTTTTTTTAATGCGTCCATGGAAAGGATCGGCAAGCCCAAGTTTTTTAAAGGGTAAAGCCGGTCGCTTTCAAAATCCACTAAAGTGATCGGTGCTTTTAATGTCTTCAGCAGCTCAATCATAAGAGGGGCATCTTTTTCCTTCAAAACGGAAAAATAGATTTGCCCTCTCCATGTCTTTAAGGAAGAAACCAAAGCTTGGATTCCGTGTACATTATGGGCACCGTCCACTAGAACCAAAGGCCGTTTTCTTAAAGGCATGCACCGGCCGGAAAAATGAAAATCATCGATGGTTTCCTGTAATAGAGGATAATGTAAGCGGAAATTCAGATGATACAACGTATCGCAAGCTAAAATGAAGTTTTTCAACTGATAATAGGGCTTGTCAAATACCAGGACCCCATCCAGATAATATACAAAATATTTTTTCCCTTTCTGAACTACTTCAGGCATATAGGAATAATAGAGCAGTGCTCGTTTCTCTCGGGCTCTTTGATCGATCACTTTCTGGCATTCGGGCTGTTCCACCCCGCAAACCGCTAAAACTCCGGTTTTAAAGATCCCACTTTTTTCATAAGCAATCTGTTCTAACGTGTCCCCTAAGATCTCCGTATGTTCTAGCCCGATATTGGTCAGTACTGTTGCTTTATAATCTAAGGCCGTGGAGGCATCCAATCTTCCGCCTAACCCCACTTCGATGATCGCAATATCCACTTGGTTCTCTAAAAAATAGGCAAGAGCCAAAAACAGATCCATCTCAAACATCGTAAAGCCTTTTTCCAGAAACAATGGACGATACTGATCGTATAATCGTTCCAGGTCAGAATCAGAGATCATTTTCTTTTGGATCCGGATCCTTTCATTATGGACAACCAAGTGAGGAGATGTAAACAAGCCTACTGTTAATCCGCTTTTTTCCAACAACAAGGAAAGCCATGTACTCGTACTGCCCTTCCCGTTGGTGCCGGCCACTTGGATCTTGGGTAATTTTCGATGATCCGGAATTTTCTGATCCAAGATCTTTCGAAAGCTGTCCAGATCCATATTTCGACTTTTTTTTGACTCCATTTCTTGGATTTTTTCTTGTAGGTTCATGATTCGTATTATAATAGAATTCAAGAAAAACTTCCATGGAGGCAGGTAATGAAATTTAATAACGATTGGCAAGAACTCTTTGATACTGAGATTCAGAAGGATTATCTCAACAAGATCAACTATTTTCTTGCGCGCGAATACAAGACAAAAAAGGTCTATCCCCCCAAAGAAAAAATATTCAATGCGTTTTTAACTACTTCTTTGCACGATACAAAAGTGGTGATCTTAGGACAAGACCCGTATCATCAGCCTGGGCAGGCACAAGGTTTCGCATT
>NZ_CALVBG010000060.1 GCF_944325745.1 uncultured Faecalicoccus sp.
AAAGAGATCTTTTCCTTTTTCACACAGGAAACAATCTGTTCCGGAGCAACATCCTTTCCCAGATCAATTACTTCATATCCATAGTTTTCCAATAAAACTTTTACGATATTTTTCCCGATATCATGAATATCCCCTTGAACCGTGGCAAGCACGATCCTTCCTTTGGCGATCTTTTTATCTTGCGGCATTTTATCTTTGATCACCGCAAAGCTGACCTTAGCCGCTTCAGCACTCATCAAAAGCTGCGGCAGAAACAAAGTCCCTGCTTCGTATTCTTTTCCTACTTGATCCAAAGCCGGGATCAGTTCGGCATCGATGATCTCCAATGGTTCTTTTTGATTCAAAAGTTCTTTTGTCAGCAGTTCTGCCTTTCCTTTTAAGCCTGCCTGGATGGCTTGCGTCAAAGTCATATCTTCTGAAGCATCCGAAACTTTGGGAATCAAAGCGGATCCATAAGCTCCAATATAGCCTTGGCATTGAGGATCCAGGGCCTGTAAAGCCAAATACGAACGATAGGATTTCATCATCGCTTCGCTGTTAGGGTTGATGATTGCGCAAGATAGACCTTTCGTTAAAGCCATCGTCAAAAAATGCGAATTGATGATGTCTCGTTGCGGCAATCCAAATGAAATATTGGAAACGCCCAAGATCGTGTGGCCATGGAATTCCCTCGAGATTGTTTCAATGGTTTCCATGGCCACCACTCCGGCATGGCTCGAGCTGGAGATCGTCATCGCCAGACCATCGATCACGATATCTTTTGAGGGAATACCATATTCTTTAGCTTTGGCATAAATTTTTCGCGCGATATCCACTCGCTCTTTAGCTGTTTCCGGGATCCCTTGTTCATCTAAACAAAGTCCCACAACGACGGCTCCATATTTTTTGATCAAAGGAAAAACCGTTTCCATCGATTCAAGTTTCCCATTCACAGAATTGACCATAGGTCTTCCATTATAGATTCGCAAGCCTCGTTCCAAAGCCTCCAGATTCCCCGTATCGATCTGGAGCGGGCAAGCACTGACGCTCTGGATCTGATAGATCATTTCTTTCATCATAAAAGCTTCATCAATTTCCGGCAATCCCACATTGACATCTAAGATCTGCGCCCCCGCCGCTTCTTGTTCTAAAGCTTGCGACAAAACATATTCATATTCCTGATGACGAAGGGCTTCTTTTAAACGCTTTTTCCCTGTCGGATTGATTCTTTCTCCAATCACGATGGGTTGCGGACCCAGTTGTACGGCTTGCGAATAAGAAGTGACCCAAGTCTGATTCTTGGGTATGATCGGATGAAAAGGACAAGATTGAATCGCTTGAACCAGGGCTTTGATCGTGGATGGCGTCGTTCCGCAGCAGCCGCCCACTCCTTGTACACCGAATGATGCGATCTTTTTCATCCAACAAGCAAACTCTTCATCACTGAGATCATAGATGGTTTGATCTTCAACCTGCCGTGGCAGTCCCGCATTAGGATTGACAATCACCGGTAAAGAGGAGATATGAACAATCTCTTGAACGATCGGTATCATCTGTTCCGGCCCTAATCCACAGTTGATCCCTACGGCATCGGCATGCAGCCCTTCGCACATCGGGATCACCGATTGGACACTGCCGCCGCTTAACAAGCGATGGTTTTCATCAAAGATAAAGGTGATAAAGACAGGCAGATCACAATTTTCTTTGGCAGCCAAAAGGGCGGCCTTCGCTTCATAACTGTCCGACATTGTTTCAATCAACACTAAATCAGCACCAGCTTTGGCCCCGGCTTTGACCATTTCCGCAAAAGTTGAGACCGCTTCTTCAAAATCAAGATCTCCCATTGGTGCCATCAGCTTTCCGGTAGGCCCGATATCCAATGCGACATAAGCATCCTGACGTCCTGTTTCCTGCACTGCTTTTTTGGCCAAAGCGATCCCTGCCGTAACAACTTCTTCTACATTTTCCACTTTGAATCGGTTGGCTCCAAATGTGTTGGCGTTGATGATATGAGCCCCTGCTTCCAGATATGCTTTATGGATCTCTACCAAAGCGTCAGGATGACTAAGATTCCACATTTCCGGACATTGTCCGGCCGTCAGTCCTTTTTTCTGTAACATCGTTCCCAAAGCCCCATCAAAAAAGATCCATTCGGTATTGATTCGCTCTTTCAATGTTTTCATAGCCGGTCTCCTTTCTTTTCCCATCCAATCACTGCCGTTACAGATTTATTAGGGACCATGAGATTCCCTTTCGTCAAAGAAACCCCGATTGTTTTCGGCATCTCTAAAAGTCGTATAAAGTCTTTTTGGTGGTTTAAGTCAAAATCACCATATCCGCAAGAATAGCGAGCGTGACAAATATAGCCTTGATCATGGGCTTCTTGTCGAATTTGTTCATTGATCTGATCGACATAGGCCTCGATCAAAGCACAGCCAACCGCCTGTAAAACAACCGCTTTGGAAAGATCCATGATCTTCGCACGCTGGATCAAGCGATCCGGCAACGGTCCTAAGGTGGCCGCCATGCAGACACATTTTGTACAATTCTTCAAATTCTTGCCGAGATCTTTCGAGTGAATATGTACATCCGCAAACCTGATCTCATCTTCCGTCAAAAGATCAATGGTATAGCTTTTTTGTATCGATCGAAAACTGCACGCCTGCAATTCATCCACGGTCTTTTCCACGAGTTCCTGGATCTCTGGATCCGGGACATCTTTGCCATAGCCCAAATAACGATAGATTTCTTTTCTTGATACTTGCCTGTTCATTTTAAGATCCCGGAAAGATTATTCTGTATGGCAGCGGCCACATCGGGTTTATTCATAGAATACACATGAATATGTTTGATCCCGTTCGCAATCAGATCAATGATCTGTTCACTCGCATAAATGATGCCTGCTTGTTTCATCGCTTGCGGATCGTCGCCAAAATGATCCACGATTGCCTTGAAACGCTCCGGCACTTGTGTCCCTGACATTTGTACGCTTCGTGACAGCTGTTTTTTATTGGTGATCGGCATGATCCCGGCTAATACCGGAACATGGATCCCGGCCTCGCGGATTCGATATAAGAAATTATAAAAGACATGATTATCAAAAAACATTTGGGTCGTCAAAAAATCGCAGCCAGCCTCGACCTTCTGTTTGAGATGCAGGATATCCTCCTTTTTATGTTCACATTCAATGTGACCTTCCGGATAACAAGCGCCGCCTATGCAGAAATCTCCATGTTCTTTGATTTCGCGAATCAGTTGATATGCGTAACTATAATCATGGGCCACTTTGCCATCCTTGGGAATATCTCCGCGAAGCGCCAAGATATTTTCAATGCCGGCTTGTTGGAAACTTTGGATCATATTCGATACATGTTCGCGCGTGCTGGAAACACAAGTCAGGTGAGCAATCACTTCGGTCCCGGTCTTTTGATACAAATCACGAGCCAGATCCACGGTATACTGACTGGTTCCACCGCCGGCCCCATACGTGATTGACATAAAGTCAGGATGCAAAGAGGCGATCTTGCGGGCCGCTTCTTCTACTTTTGTATAATCATCCATTTTTTTAGGGGGAAATACTTCGAAAGATAAGGTGACCTTATCTTGATTCAACACTTCGATGATTTTCATGAGCTTTCCTCTTTTCAATTCATTATTAGCTCAATTATACGTTGTTTTGAGATGAAAGAAAAGTAAGTTTACTTTGACTATCAAAATAGTTACAATGGATGCATTGGGGGAGATAAATATGGATATGAAAGAACTTTGTACAGGCGGTGTCTCGATTGCGCTCTTGAGCATTTGTTCATGGATCACGATTCCTTTTACGATTCCTTTCACGTTGCAGACCTTTGCGATTTTTTTGATCATTTTTTTATATGGAGGAAAAAAGGCAACAATCTATATCGGCTGTTATATCCTTTGCGGCCTTGCCGGTTTTCCCGTCTTCTCTAGTTTTCGCGGAGGTCTGAGTGTTTTACTGGATCTCTCCGGGGGTTATATCTTGGGCTTTTTGATCAGCAGCCTATTTATGTGGTCAACGGAAAAGCTCTGGTCCAATCATTCCTGGCATTTTCTTTGGACTGCCATTGTGGGATTGTTTCTTTGTTACGGCTTTGGAACTTTTTGGTTCTTGTGGATCCAGCTTCAAAAACAGATCTCTTTCTCTGTTTTTCAAACCTTGATGATCTGTGTAATTCCTTTTGTGATCCCGGATCTGATCAAAATTTGGTTTTCTTATCAAGTCGGGAAACGTTTGAAACCTTTTGTATAGGGGACTCTTTTCTTTTTTGATAAATTTCTTTATAATTTTCTTGTATTAGACAGATAGTCTTGATCCACGCTTGTTAGGGAAAACATTCTAACAAGTGTGTTTTTTTTGTGGAGGGCACAGTCTATGAAATTCTTTTATAAATTTATTCCGGTTTTAGTGGGAAATCTGATCTACGCACTGATCGTAAAACTCTTTATTTTACCTACCAGCTTAATGAGTTCCGGAACGACCGGGATCGCATTATTTATGAATCATATGTTTGAGATCCCCGTCTCTTTATTCATTTTGATCTTCAATCTATGCATGTTGATCATCGGTTTTCTCATTTTAGGAAAAACGTTTGCGATGACCACCATTGCCAGCACGATCCTATATCCTTTGTTTCTGGAATTTTTCAACCAATGTTTAGGCAACTATGTCATCACAGACAATGCGCTTCTAAATACAATTTTTGCCGGCATGGGCATCGGCCTTGCCTTAGGAATCGTGATTCGCAGCGGAGCCAGTACTGGCGGCATGGATATCCCTCCGCTTTTGCTCCATCACTTTTTTCGAATTCCTGTCTCGGCAAGCTTATATGTGTTTGATTTCATCATTTTATCTTGTCAAACCTTATACAATCCTATGGAAAGATTGTTATACGGAATTTTATTGATTCTTTTAACTTCGGTTGTACTGGATAAGGTGATCTTGATGGGAACAACAAGAACGGAAGTGAAGATCATCAGTCCACGGTCTCAAGAGATTGCCAAGAATATCTTGTCCAATGTGGATCGAGGCGTCACTTTACTGGATGCCAAAGGCGGTTATTCCCAACAAAAACAGGAAGTGATCTTAACGATTATTTCTAACCGGGAACTGCCTAAGATCGAAAAACTGATTCGTAATATCGATCCCGATGCCTTTATGGTCGTCAGTCGTGTCAGCGAAGTATGGGGCCGTGGCTTCTCTTCGAAAAAACAATATCAATAAAAAAAACGAGTTTGGCTGACCAAGCTCGTTTTGTTTTTCGTTCTTATTTGTTTTCTTCTGCGAAAAGATCCGCTAATCCTTTTACAGCCAAAGTGTAAGCGGAAGCTCCCATACCGGCAATAACACCATGAGCGACCGGTGCAATCACAGAATGAGAACGGAAATCTTCACGGTTGAAGATATTGGACATATGCACTTCGATGATCGGGCATTCCAAGATCTCCAGCGCATCATGGATCGCATAGCTGTAATGTGTCCATGCCCCTGGATTGATGATCACACCATCGTAGTTTTCATAGAATACTTCATGGATCTTATCCACAATATCTCCTTCGTGATTCGACTGGTAAGAATCCACGCGAATATTTTCTTTTTCTGCCGTTTCAACGATCAAACGATCGATTTCTTCCAGCGTGATCGTCCCATATTGTTTCGGGTCTCTTTTTCCATACATATTATGGTTCACGCAATGCAGCATCATTACTTTTTTCATTTTTTTATGACTCCTTTTTCTTTTCTTCAATGACCTCAATACAAAGTCCGCTTTCCAAACAGATCCAGTTATGTCCCTGCGGCAATTCTTTGACTCCCAAGGCATATGCCTTTTCTAACACTTTATCCATGTCTTGGGTCATGATGCCCAAGTGGTCGGCCCGTCCTTCCGGTCCTTCAAAATCAGGTGTTTCATTCAGCTGAAGCCCGCCGTCTAACCAGACTTTTCGATAAGGGAACTCCCCCATTTCCATTGTGACCTGCATATCAAAGATGTTTTTAAAGAAATCAATATGCCAATCTAAATCCTTTACCCGAAGGGCCATATGCTCCAAATAGGCTCCCATTTATTTGGACTCCTTTTTCAAGCTTGGTTGGTAAACCAACAAGAATTTTTCAATTCCTTTTACACAAGTCACCAAAGTTTGGTTGACTGGTGTAGGGATTCCGTATTTCTTTCCCCAATCCACGACAGCACCATTGATGAAATCGATTTCTGTCTTTCTTTTCATTTCAAGACTTTGTTGAATCGAAGTCTTGAACGTTGGAGGAAGCCCTTCGCCGACGGCGCTTGCCGCCATGGATCTGCTGGCTGCTTCTCTGGCATCGATCTATGTAGAAATCTTTCGCAGCGATCCCATCTTGGAGCGCCATGGGGATTCTTCGTTTGCCCGCGATATTTTGATCTATATCAACGAAAATTACACCTCTCCGATTTCCTTGAAGAAACTTTCGGAGGTCTTCCATATCAGTCAGGATCATATCAGCCATGAATTTGCCAAAGTTTACGGAATCTCTCCGATCAACTACGTGATCGATCGCCGGCTCAGCGAGACAAAGTGGATGTTGATCAATACATCCGATACCCTGGCTTCCATTTCCCGCAAAGTGGGATACGATAATACATGGCATTTTTCCAGCTTGTTCCAAAAAAGATTAAAGTATCCTCCTTTAAAATTTCGGGAGCTGTATCGCTACTCTCAAGACGAGGAAGAAGGAAGCTGACCAAAAAGCACAAAAAAAGCTCAGTTTTGAGCTTTTTTTCATGATCAAGATTTGAATTACTCGTAATCGGTGATTCCTTCTCCGGTATTCGGGTAGAAATGAGAATAAACCACATCCATCGAGAAAACGATCAATAAGAATATACAAAC
>NZ_CALVBG010000061.1 GCF_944325745.1 uncultured Faecalicoccus sp.
TTTCCATCGCCCACTTTTTCACGAATGGCTTTGATCTGTTCATCCACGAAAGAGTCCATGCGCCAATCCCCGGAACATTCACAGATGTTCCGCACAAAGTTATACAACATCTTTGTTCCTTCTTTGGTATGCAGGACTTCTGGATGGAACTGAATCGCATATAAATGATCTTTCGTATTTTCTGCCGAAGCACACGGACAGTTATCCGTATGACTTGTGATTTCAAATCCTGGAGCAACTTGAGAAATATAGTCAAAGTGTGACATCCAGCAAATCGTATTTTTCGAAACCCCTTCAAAGATCTTCGAAGAAGTCTTATCCACGATCACTTCGGTCTTTCCATATTCACGGGCATCCGCTTTCTCTACTTTTCCGCCAAGCACATGCATCATCAGCTGAGCGCCGTAACACAATCCCAATACCGGGATTCCCAACTCAAATAACTCTTTAGAATACGTAGGCGAATCCGCTTTGTAACAACTGTTCGGTCCCCCCGTTAAAATAATGCCTTTTGGTTCCATTGCTTTGATCTTTTCCAAATCCGTCTTATACGAATAGATCTCACAATAGACATTGCATTCGCGGACACGACGTGCCACTAACTGGTTATATTGTCCTCCAAAATCAAGAACGATGACTAGCTCTTTTTTCATCCTCTGTTTCCTCACTTTACTCTTGTCATTATATCATGTGTGCCTGATTTTCTAAATACGGGATCACATCCTTCAGGCTCTTACATGTCGTTTGGATATATTTTTTCATCTCTTCATCCGGAACAATCTGATCCGGCACGAAGATCGAATGCATTCCGGCACTGCTGGCTGCGATGATCCCGTTTTTACTGTCCTCTAACACCAGACAATCCTCCGGCTTTTCCTGAAGACGTCTGGCCGCTTCCAAGAAAATATCTGGTGCCGGTTTCGAAGGCATTCCTTCTTTCGAACTGGTCAACGTTTTATAAGAGATCTTGAACCCCGCATAATCAACAAATCGCCGAATATCTTCCGGATACGAACTGGAGGCAATGCCGTAAGGGATCTTTTTTTGATCTAAATATTCAATCAGCTCCTGTAATCCCGGCATATTGGCAGAGCCCGGCTCTTTAAAAAAATCAAAAAAGTATTCAACACGATGTTTTTGGCAATATGCCATGACCTCGGTAATGCCCGGATATTCTTCTTCAAAGATCTGGATCCTTCTGGAATCACAGCCAATCATCTCCTCGATCACAGAATCCGGTGCATCGATATGATTAAAATCTAATGCTTCACGAAATTGTTTTTTGAACATGACTTCGGTATTGAACATCAAACCGTCCATATCAAAAATAACTGCTTTTATCATACATTTCCTTCCCTTCCCGCCTGTATTATTATACCGGGAATGATACAATAAAACTATGAAAATCTTATGCATTGGACAAACCGCTTACGATTTGAATTTTCCCGTTTCTCACTCCATTCAAAAAAATCGTAAATATATGATCCAGGACCTCATTCAATGTCCAGGAGGGCCTGCTTCCAACGCCGCTTTTCTCTTGGCAAAATGGAAAGCCGACACCTCTTTGATTGCCCGTGTCGGCAACGACCCTTTGGGCCAAATGATTCTTTCCAAAATACAGGAAGAAGGTATTTCCACAGAATCGATCTATGTGGATCCCAAGGTATCTACCAGTGTCAGCTGCGTGATCGCAAATACTTCCAACGGAGAAAGAACCGTTTTCAACGCTCCCTTAGAGGAAACGCCCTTTGACCCCGTTTGGCCAAAAACCGATCCGGACCTGATCCTGGTCGACGGCCGAGAAACAAAAGCAGCGATCGAAGCTCTTCATCGCTATCCTCATGCGATCTCCATCATGGATGCCGGTTCTTACCGTCCCTGGACCAAACCTGTAGGATCCTTGGTGGATTATTTTGTCTGTTCCGAAGATCTGAGTCGCTCTTATACCAACAAAGAAATCAAGCTAGATGAGCCGGAAACCTTAAAGCAGATCTTTTTCAAGCTCCACGAGATCACAAGTCATACCATCGTGATCACGATTGGAAAGCGCGGTGTCATCTATGAAGAAAACGGCATCCTTCATCACATACCGGCTTATCCCGCCCAAACGATCGATACCACAGGGGCCGGAGATATCTTTCATGGTGCCTTTACATACTTTCTAGGAAAAAAACTCTCTTTGTCCAATGCGATCCAGATGGCCAGTCTGACCGCCTCCATATCCACAGAGACCATCGGCGCTTTGCCTTCCATTCCTTCTTTAGAAACCGTACAAAAAAAGAAGTCCGAGATCAAAATCTGATCTTTGGACTTCTTTGATTTTATTGGATCTCCCAAGACGCATCGGCCGTTAAACTGTCATCCGCCCTTCTTCCGCTTTGATAGGCAATCGTTCCTGCCACACCGATCATCCCCGCATTATCCGTACAACAAGACATCGGTGGAACCGTAAACGTGATATTCGGATACTCTTTTCTCAGCTCTTCAACCTTTTCACGAAGACGCGAGTTGGCACTGACCCCGCCCCCTACGACAAAGTGCCGGATCTCCGGATGATCATCCAACGCATAATGGATCCGGGAAAAGATTTCATCCAAGGCACATTCCTGGAAAGAACAAGCCAAATCATTGAGGTCAATTGTCTTTCCTTGGCGTTCCATGCGTTTGGTAAACTGAAGAACACTGCTTTTCAAACCTGAAAAACTAAAATCATAGCGGCCCTGGGTCTTCGGCTTGGCCAGCTCATAGACGGGGTTCCCTTCTTTGGCCATCTTATCGATCTTGGGACCGCCAGGATAACCCAGCCCTAACACACGAGCCACCTTATCATACGCTTCGCCGATCGCATCATCCTGTGTTTCCCCTAAGATCTCAAAACTCGTCTCATCTTTCATATAGACCAGTTCAGTATTTCCTCCCGATACAACCAAGGCCAGCAACGGATATTTCAAATCCACGACCAATTCATTGGCATAGATATGCGCTGCCAAGTGATGGACCGGCACTAAAGGTTTGTGATACGCAAACGCCAACGTTTTAGCGGCTTGCACCCCGACATGCAGACATCCGATCAGACCCGGTCCTTTGGTCACGGCCACGACATCTACATCATCCATCGTACAATGCGCTTCTTTTAACGCCGCTTCGATACAATAAGAAATATTTTCGATATGGATGCGGCTTGCCACTTCCGGCACAACTCCGCCAAATTCTTTATGTACATCGATCTGACTGGCTACGATCGAAGATAAGACTTCTTTTTTATCTTTGACTAACGCAACTGCCGTTTCATCGCAGCTGCTCTCGATTCCTAATACGATCATCTTGTCTCCTTCCTAGATTCCCATTGAATAAACAATGGCATCTTCTCCATCCGGATAATATTGTTTCGAACGATTGATCTCGATCAATCCTACCGATTCATAGAGTGCCCGTGCTCCCTGATTAGATTCTCTGACCTCTAAAGTCAATACATCGCACCCTTGGCTTTGTGCCGTTTCGATCAAATGCTTCATCAAAATTTTTCCATAGCCTTTTTGACGAAGTTGAGGATCGATCCCAATGCGTGCCAACTGGGCCAATTCAAAAGTGATCCACAAAAAAGCATAGCCAACGATTTGATCTCCCGATTTTAAGAGAATTCCTTGACTAAACGGATTTTCCTGCAGTTCATACAGACATTGTTTATGATCCCAGGGATTTTTAAAACACTGCACTTCCAAATCACAGACCCGATCCAGGTCCTTTTCTTCCATAGAAGCAAACATCATACTTTATAGGCATCACTTTCTTTGAGGTAGTCAGGAACCAAAGCATGGATATTTTCCACCTTCTGATATTCTGCTTTTAATTCGATAAAATTCTTTAAGAAATCCGAAGGTTCCACTTCCGACAACAAAGCATCTCCAAATACTTTTCCCGGATGCGCCTTCAAAAAGTCCTTGGCTTCCTCCAGATCCAGGATCTGCGTATTTCCTATGATCTTTCCCTTTTCCAAATGCGCTACATAGGCCCGATGACTGCGGGCATCCAGGATCACATTGGCACTAGGCTCCAAACCGGCATACAGTTGCATCGTCGAAATCGTATAAAGTTCTTTGTGCATTTGCGAACACAAGACTTTGGCAATCGTCATCGCAATCCGGATCCCCGTATATGAACCCGGTCCTCTTGTGATCACGACCCGGTCAATGGCTTTATAATCCAGGTTCGCCTGTTCTAAGATCTTGTTTAACTCTACAAAGATCGTTTCACTTTGTTTCTTGAAAGCTTCCAAACTGATCCCGGCCAAAAGAGTGTCCTCTTTATATAGTCCCAAAACCAGTTGTTTATAAGCACTGTCCATACATAAACTAATCATGATATCCCTCCAGGATCGCCTGCGATTCTTTCCCCGTCGCCTCTAAAGTGATCGTACGATCTTCATCCACGCCCTCTTCCAAAGCGATCGAGATGTGATCTTCCGGCAGCTGATCTTCGATAAAATGAGACCACTCGATCACGGTGATCCCTTCATCAAAACAATCTTCAAATCCCAGATCTTGACTCGCTCCTTCCAATCGATAGGCATCGATATGATGCAGCGGTTTTCCATCTGCTTGTTTATACGATTTCAAGATCGTAAAAGTAGGAGAATTGATCGTGTTTTTTACCCCTAAAGCTTTCCCAAAAGCCTTGGTCCAGGTCGTTTTCCCCGCTCCCAGATCGCCATCCAGCGTGATCAACACCGTTTTTCCCTGACAAAGCCGGGCAATCTTTTGGGCAAAATTTTGTGTTTCTTCAATCGAATGTATTTCAAATTTCATATTATTTTCCCTTCTGTTTGCGAATCTTATGATAATTGGCCTTAATGGCTTTGATTTGTGCCAAGCGCTTCTGGACCTTGATCTCCGAACCTTGATTCGAAGGATGATAGTATTCCTTTCCCACCAAAGCATCCGGCAGACAAGTCATATCCGTCATATGATACGCATAATCGTGACTGTACTCGTAGCCGTCGCTATAGCCAAGATCTTTCATCAGCGAAGTGGGTGCGTTGCGAATATGCAAAGGCACCGGCTGATCCAAGGTCTTGATCGCATCGGCCTTGACCGCATTATAGGCCACTTCCAGCGAATTGGATTTGGGCGCCAGACAGAGATAGACCACGGCATGAGCCAGATGTACATTGCACTCCGGCATCCCTAAAAAATGCGCTGCCTGATAAGCCGCTACTGTGATCTCTAAAGCCCGAGAATCCGCCATACCGATATCTTCGCTGGCCATACGCACCAGCCGTCTGGCAACATAAAGCGGATCTTCTCCCGCCTCCAGCATGCGGGCCAGCCAATATAAAGCCGCATCGACATCGCTGTTGCGAACGCTTTTATGCAGAGCCGAGATCACATTATAATGTTCTTCCCCTTTTTTGTCATACAACAAAGTCCTTCTTTGAAGACATTGTTGAAGGATCTCTTTGGAGACATGGATCCCTTCGATATCACTCGGGGAATTGTTGACGACCATCTCCAAAGTATTCAAACAAATACGGGCATCTCCGCCGGCAAATTCCGCAATGGCTTCTTTGGCATCCTGGGCCATATCGATATCCAGATTGCCAAATCCTTTGGGGGAACTTAAAGCTCGATCAATCAGATCCAACAGATCTTCTTTTTCCAAAGAATTGAGCACAAAGACCTTGCACCTCGACAATAAGGCGCTGTTTACTTCAAAGCTGGGGTTTTCCGTTGTGGCCCCGATCAAGATGATGCTGCCGCGTTCCACATACGGTAAAAAGGCATCTTGCTGGGCCTTATTGAAGCGGTGGATCTCGTCAACGAACAAGATCGTGTTCTGTCCTAAATTCTTTCGTGTATCCGCCTGCTTCATAACTTCCTTGATTTCTTTGATCCCAGAAGTGACCGCACTAAAATCGACAAAATAACTCTTTGTCTGATGGGCTATGATCCGTGCCAATGTCGTTTTACCGACCCCGGGAGGTCCCCAGAAGATCATCGAAGTCACTTTATCATTTTCGATCATCTTCCATAAAAGACTGCCTTGAGAGATCAATTGTTTTTGTCCTACATATTCCTCCAAAGATTCCGGGCGCATCCGATCTGCTAACGGCCGGATATCCTCTGCTTGAAATAAACCTTCCTGTTTCATAATGCAATTATTATATCACAATCACTCCACCAAAAAAGCCAGAAGGTTTCATTCCTCCTGGCCTGTTTTTATCGAATCTTAAGCAATCGTACCCGAACTCAATAACCAAGTTCCATCTTCTTGGGTCAATTCATAATTGATCGTCAGTGAACTCGATTCTGCGCTCAGGAACGCTTCTTCCATCCTGTCAAACATCGTACCGGCGATATCCTGCATCATCGCTTCCATCATCGCATCTTGACCTTGTTCATTCATGATTTGATAAAGACGTTCCGCATTTTCAGTCGCATAATCTTCGGTAAAAGTATACAATTCCGATTCTACACTGGTCAGATCTACATTTTCATAATCTTTTGCCTGCGCATTGACCACGACCGTGACCGTGTCATCTTCCCCTGCTTCAGAACTTGTGATCTCATATTCTGTAACGGCACCGCTGACGGCATTCTTCACAAATTCTCTGGCCTCGCCATCAAAAGAATCCCCCATATCTAGATCTTCCAATAAATCATCGATCTCATCCTGGATCCCATAAATGCCTAACGGATCATAAAAATCATCCACGACATACGTATCCATCTGGTTGACATCCCCTGCCTGCACCGCATCAAAATAACTCGTAACCGTTTTTTCGGCATTGGCCAATGTTTCTTCACTATTATCGGAACATCCAGCCATTCCTAATGCCAGTGCCAGCGCACA
>NZ_CALVBG010000062.1 GCF_944325745.1 uncultured Faecalicoccus sp.
AAAGAGGTGGTTTTGTGATTCAAAAAGTACAGGTGGAAATTGCACCATTATATACACAACGAAAGCTTCATATTTATTTGCCAAATAATTATTATGAGAGTCAAGAGCGTTATCCGGTGATGTATATGTTCGACGGACATAATCTCTTTGATGATCGAGATGCGACCTATGGAAAATCTTGGGGATTGCAAAAATTTTTAGATCAATATGATAAACCATTTATTTTGATTGGCTTAGAATGTAATCATGAAGGCAATGAACGCCTCAATGAATTCAGTCCATATACTTTCTCAACCCCAGGTTTGGGCAATATCTATGGAAAAGGTGATCTTTTGATGCGATGGATGGCTGAAGAGTTAAAAACTTGGGTAGACCAGCGATATCGCACATATCCGAATCGTGAATGTACCGGACTAGGCGGCAGCAGTATGGGTGGGCTGATGGCTCTTTATGGCGTGATTCGATATAATTCGTTTTTTTCAAAAGCGGCTTGTTTATCGCCGACTGTATTTGGATGCTATGATCTATTGATGGCGGATCTTAAAAAATCAGATATTAGTCCAGATACTCGTGTTTATATGAGCTTGGGGTCGGAAGAAATATCCAAGGATTTTTTCTTGAAGCAACTGCAAGCTTATGATCAGTCTTTTGTGGATGCTCTGAATGATCGTCAAGCATCGGCAGTCTTTCATCTGGTCCATGGAGGAGGTCACAATGAGGCCAGCTGGGAGAAAGAGAATCGCATTTACTTTGATTATTTGTGGAGAAGATAGTATTAAGGGGGAGAGAAAACGTGCGTATAGGGTTGAGAGTGTCTAAGGCAGTGATCTTGATCGTCTTGATAGTGTTGATGGCTGTCGTGTTTAGCGGGCCAAAGGAAAGCCGGGAGACTTTTGAAACGGTTTTGTCAAAAACACAAGAAGGATTAGATCTTTCATCTATGCCAGGGCAAGATAATCAGAAAATCCGTGAGATCTTTGGATTGGATCCGGAATCTTTTTCTGCAATCGCATATTTCAAGATTGATGATGTGATGCAGGCTAATGAATACATGTTGGTCCAGTTTAATGACAAGAGCCAAAGTAAGGCCTTTGAGGATGCTGTCCAGAAGCGGATCGATGAGCAGATCAATCTTTATGAAGGGTATGCTCCAGACGAAGTCCAGCTTTTAGATGATGCGATCATCGATGTGCAGGCAAACTATGCTTTGTATGTTGTCGATGACCAAGCCGCTCAGATTCATGAGCAGTTCTTAAGTAGTTTGTAGGAGGATGAGTATGGTATTTAATAGTTTGATATTCATCTTTTGCTTTTTGCCAATAACTTGGATCTTGACTAGAATCGTGCCGACAACATTTTTGAAAAATCTTGTCTTATTTATTTTTAGTCTTCTGTTTTATTCTTGGAACGATCCTTTTTATGTGTTGCTTTTATTGATCAGCATTGCCTGGAATTATTTAACTGGTCTTGAATTAGAGAAAGAAACAGGAAAAACGAGAAAAATTGTTTTTTGGAGTGCGATCGCATTCAATCTCTTTATTTTAGGAGCTTTTAAATACACAAATTTCTTATTAGGGATCTTCGGCTTAGAAGGTTTTGATTTCGCATTGCCGGTCGGATTGTCGTTTTTTACCTTTAGTGCGATTTCTTATTTGGCCGATGTCTATAAAAATGATGTGCCGGCACAAAAGAATCCTCTGTCATTAGGGTTATACATTGCGTTTTTTGGCAAGATCAGCAGCGGTCCCATTGCCTTTTACCGTGATATGGAACCGCAGTTTCAAAATCATCCGATGAATTTTACTCTCTTTTGTGAGGGGCTGACTTTATTTACTAAAGGATTGATTAAAAAAGCGCTTTTTGCGGATTCGTTTGCTTTGGTTTTTTCTTCATTGGCAACAAACACCAGTATGGCAGGGGCGTGGCTTTATGCGTTGAGCTATATGATGCAGATCTATTTTGATTTCAGCGGCTACAGTGATATGGCAATAGGGGTATCTAATATGTTTGGATTTAAACTCAAAATTAACTTTGATCATCCTTATTCCGCAAAGAGTATTCAAGATTTTTGGAGACGTTGGCATATCAGCTTATCCACTTGGTTTCGAGATTATGTGTATATCCCGTTAGGAGGAAATCGTCACGACTATGTACGTAATATTTTGATTGTGTGGTTTTTGACGGGACTTTGGCATGGAGCCAACTGGACATTCATTCTTTGGGGATTGTATTATGGCGGACTGATTCTGTTGGAGAAGTTTGTGTTATCTGCGTATCTAGATAAACTTCCAATGGCCATACGGCGCATTTATACTTTTGTATTGGTATTGTTTGGCTGGGTGTTCTTCTTTAGTGACAGTATTCTATCGGCTTTCGGAACGTTTGGACATATGTTTAATTTTATGAACATATGCGATTCTCAAGCGCTGTTTGTCCTTGTGGGCCATATTCCGTTATTTGTTCTTGGATTCTTGTTGACGGGAGAATTATTTGATAAGGTTGAGCAGTTCTGCTTTCAAAAAGGATTCCGATATGACAAGATCGTATATACTTCTTTGTATTTGATCGGATTTCTGATCAGTGTTGCCTTTGTTGTGGGAAGTACATATCAGAGCTTTTTGTACTTTGCGTTTTAAGGGGGATTCAATATGAAAAAATCAAAAGGAATGATTGCGAAAATGTTGAGTCCGATTTTGGTAGTGGTCATTGTGATTACGGGGATCGTAAATTTGATTTTGCCAGATCGTTCGACTTCACCGATGGAGAATCGAAGTCTTCAGGCTTTCCCTTCTATGAATTGGAGCTCTTTTCAGAATGGAGATGTTTTTAGAGAATTGAATTCCTGGTATTCGGATCAATTCTTAGGTCGAGAGAAGCTGATCCAGCTGAAATACCTTGTCAACAAAATGGCAGGTACAAATAAGATCGACGATGTCTTCTTAGGAAAAGGAACCTTGATTGAAGATGTCAGTTCAGTAAATCAAGAACAAAAAGAAAGAAACTTGCAGGCAATTAATGCGTTTTGCACATCTTATGAAATTCCGTCTTATTTTATGATTGCTCCTAATGCGGTGAGTGTACAAAGCGATCGGTTGCCGGCATTTTCGACACCTTTAGATCAGAATCAACAGATTGATGAGTATTATGATGGACTGGATTCGTCGATCCAGCGCATTGATGTTCGTTCGACCTTGGAAGAGCATAAAGATGAATATTTGTATTACAAGACTGATCATCATTGGACTTCTCTAGGGGCATTCTATAGCTTTCAGGCAATGGCTTCTGCCATGGGGTTAGGAGATGTTTCGAAGGAAGATTATGATATTTATCCAGTTTCAGATGATTTTGAGGGAACGTTGGCAGGAAAGACTGGAAGTGTTTTTTTAAAAGATCAAATTGACATCTATGTTCCTAAAAATAACAGCGAATATATCGTAAGTGATTTAACGAACGTGACGACTTCTCGTTCCATTTATTCTCGTGAGGCCTTGGATACGCGTGATCAATATACTGTATTTATGGGTGGAAATGCCGGAAGGATCACGATTGAAATGGATAACGATAGTTCGCGGCACCTTTTATTGATCAAAGACTCCTATGCGAATGCGATGATACAGTTTTTGATTCCCTATTATCGGACAATCGATATCATCGATCCCCGGTATTATTTCGAAGATGTTTCCAGACTGGTTAATTCACAGATGATCACAGATATTTTATTCCTTTATAATTCCAATACTTTGATGCAAGATACATCGATAGCTGATTGTCTGGTGATGCCAACACAAGAATAGGAAGTAAAAAGTTACAGAAATGTGACTTTTTCTTTTTCCCAAACGCAGTTATAATACGAGCTGGAGGAATTATGAAAAAAACGAGACAAGTTGACATGGTGCAAGGACCGTTGTTGCCAAATCTGATTCTATTTTCGGTTCCGGTTGTGTTGTCTGGAGTGCTGCAGCTGTTGTTCAACGCAGCAGATGTTATCGTAGTAGGCCGATTTACTGGAAAGGAAGCTTTGGCAGCTGTTGGATCTACATCGAGTTTAATCAATTTGTTGATTAACTTGTTTTTGGGTATATCTGTAGGGGCCAATGTTTTGGTCGGTCAGTACATCGGCGCAAAGGATCGGGAAAACTGCCAAAAAACGGTACATACGGGAATTATGTTTGCGTTTTTTGGGGGTTTGTTTGTGGGGATTTTTGGCTTTTTAGCGGCCGGTACATTATTGACCATGATGGCGACGCCTGCCAATGTATTGCCCTTGTCGACGACTTATATGCAAATCTACTTTATAGGATTGCCGGCACTTTTGGTTTATGATTTTGGGGCGGCTTTGCTGAGGGCTGTCGGGGATACACGAAGACCATTATATTTTTTGGTGATCTCGGGAATCATAAATGTTGTTTTGAATCTATATTTTGTTATTGTGTGGGAAATGGGAGTGGCCGGCGTAGCTTTGGCAACGATCATTTCGGAAGGAGTGAGTGCAGTATTGATCTTACTGTGCTTGAGCCGGCAAGAGGGCATGATCCGGCTTTCTCGAAAATATCTTCATTTTTCATTGGACAAAGGAATTCGTATGGTCAAGTTGGGGGTTCCTGCAGGAGTTCAAGGAATGTTGTTTAGCATTTCCAATGTTCTGATTCAATCTTCGGTCAACGGATTTGGCGCCACTGTGATGGCGGGAAACACCGCGAGTTTGAATATCGAGAATTTTGTTTATATATCGATGAATGGAATCTATCAGACTGCGCTGAGCTTTACGTCCCAAAATATGGGGGCTGGTCAATATAAGCGAATCGATAAGATCTTGTTAGAGTGTCTAGGCATTGTATCTTTGATCGGGATCGTGCTGGGAGTCGGAGCCTATGTCTTTGGAAATTCGCTTTTACATATCTATTCCACAGATCCGCAAGTAATCAAAATTGGTCTTTTACGGTTGTCGATTATTTGCACACCATATTTTCTTTGCGGTATTATGGATGTATTGGTTGGCTGTCTTAGAGGAATGGGTTATTCTTTGATGCCGATGATCGTTTCTTTGATTGGGGTCTGTTTATTTCGTGTTATCTGGATCTTCACAATTTTCCAGATTCATAGAGAATTATTTGTTTTGTATATTTCGTATCCAATTTCATGGATTATGACGATCGTGGTAGATATCTGTTGTTATAGAATTGTTCGAAAACGAATATCCGAAAAGAGGGTGATGGAAAATGCAGCGGTTTGATTTAAGGATTTCGGATGCACAGCGAAAACAAGAAGGGAATCGAACGGAAGCTTTGGTTTTTCGACTGAATGGAACAGATCCGTCTTCACAAGAATATAAAGAATTGTTGAATGAGCTCTTTGTCAATGGAATTCCGGAAGGGACAAAGATCCATACGCCTATTTACATTAATCTTGCCAAGAACATAACTTTTGGGAAACGCGTTTCTGTCATGCCGTATTTTAAATGCATGAGCGCAGGGAAAATCGTTATCGAAGATGATGTGCGGATTGCGATGGATGTAAAAATTATTACGAATAATCATGATTTTTATGAACGAGATGTTCTGACAATCGAAGATGTGCATATTCAAAAGAATGCTTGGATCGGAGCAGGAGCGACGATTCTTCCTGGGGTTACGATCGGAAGAAATGCGATTGTAGGAGCTGGAAGCGTGGTAACTCATGATGTTTTGCCAAATACAGTTGTTGTCGGGAACCCGGCGAGAGTGATTCAGACTTTGGATCCGGATCAATTTGAGAAAGAATGAGGATGTTATGGAATATCAGGCAATATTATTTGATTTGGATGGTACGCTTTTACCAATGGATCAGGAGGTGTTCGTAAAAGCATATTTCGGACTTTTAGTAAAAAAAGTGGCTCCTTTAGGGTATGATCCTGAAAAATTAGTGGATTCGATATGGAAAGGGACTTATGCCATGATTCAAAACGATGGTTCCTGTATCAATTATGATCGGTTTTGGGAAGTGTTTGAATCGATTTATGGAAAGGAAAAACTCCAGGATCGACCCATCTTTGATTCGTTTTATGAAAATGAATTTCAACAAGCTAAACAAGCTTGCGGGTTTTCTTCCTGGGCTAAAAAGATTGTGGATCTTTGCCTAGATAGAGGCCCTTGTATTTTGGCGACAAATCCCATCTTTCCACAAGTGGCTACGCATTCCCGGATTCGATGGGCGGGATTAGATCCCGATGATTTTGAATTTATTACGACTTATGAAAATTCTATGACATGTAAACCTAATCCTCAGTATTACCGGGAGATCACTGGCCGCCTTGGGTTAGATCCGGCGCGCTGCTTGATGATTGGTAACGATGTAGCAGAAGATATGATAGCTAAGACATTAGGCATGGATACTTTTTTGGTTACAGATTGTTTGATCAATTCAAAAAATGAGGATCTTTCAGGATATCGAAGAGGCACTTTGCAGGAATTGTACGGATGGCTAATGGATTAGAAAGCAAAAAAGGTGGGAAACCACCTTTTTTTATAAGATTTGTATGTTGTTTTCATAACAAGTCCTGATCATTTCTTCTGGCCAGATGCTGGCTTGGACTTCTCCAATGTGTGCCTTTTTTAACAACAACATGCACAATCGGGATTGGCCGATTCCGCCTCCGATCGTGTAAGGCAACTTTCGGTCTACGATTGCTTTATGGAAAGGGTATTGGAGCCG
>NZ_CALVBG010000063.1 GCF_944325745.1 uncultured Faecalicoccus sp.
TTCATCTTTTCTAAGACGCTTTCGTCTTCCAGAGCGGTGCAGACTTTGGAAAGAACTTCCATGTGTTCGCCACCCTTGCCGGCGATACCGATGACGAGTTCGGCCTTTTCTTCTCCAAACGAAACGCCTTGCGGATATTGTAGTAAGACGATTCCGGTCTTTTTGATCGTGCCATCTCCGTGAGTGGTTCCATGCGGAATGGCCAATCCCATACCAATATAGGTTGTGACGATCTTTTCACGCTCTAACATCGCCGGGACATAGTCCGGGGTGACGTAGCCGAGTTTGACCAAGAGTTCGCCGGCTGCCGTGATCGCTTCTTCTTTTGAGACAGAGGCTTGATTTAATACGATGCCCTCCTCGATCAACACATCGGAAGCAAAGAGGGAGGAAGGCTGTTCTTCGACTTCCGTTTGATCGCTGGTTTCGGTCATCAGGGCATCTCCCGTGGAAAGCTGGAAAAAGAGTTCATCTAAAGCCGGGTCGGCCAAGAAGTTTTTAATGGTCACCAAGATGGCTTGGGGAGCACATGTCTTGGCACGTTCCTGCAAGACCGTCTGCACGACGGCAATATCACAATCTGACGGAATATTATCGACAGAAGTATTGGTTACGGTGATATCCGGACGGACCGCTTTTAAACGATTGCGGAATTTGGTGGCACCCATGGCACTGGATCCCATGCCGGCATCGCAGGCAAAGACGATTTTTTTGGCCGCAAAGATATTCTGATCCGTGATCAAACCTTTGGACTGGGCCTTCATATCGCTGACCTGATCTTGTGCTTCTTCCAGCGATTTTACTTTGGAACTGGTCAGTTTGATGATCGGACCGGCAATCGCAAAGGAGACTCCCGCTGCCAACACGACTCCTAACAAAGTTGTGATGATCGCATCGCGAGGCGCCATCGACAAGAAGGCGATGATCGATCCCGGAGAAGCCGGGCCTTGAAGACCGCATCCTGTGAGGGAGTAGAAGGTGATCGCACAAATATTGCCTACGATCGGCGCAATGATCACGATGGGGTTCATCAAGATGTAAGGGAAATAGATCTCGTGGATCCCGCCGAAGAAGTGGATGATGATCGCGCCAGGCGCTGAATCTTTAGTGGCCTTATCTTGGGAAAAGAACCAATAGGCCAATAGGACACCTAGGCCGGGACCGGGATTGGCCTCTAACATATACATGATCGAACGGCCGGTCTCGGCAGCTTGTTCAATGCCGATCGGCGTGAAGATCCCATGGTTGATCGCATTGTTCAGGAAAAGAACCTTGGCTGGCTCTACAAAGATCGCAACCAGCGGCAACAGGCCATGATGGATCAAAATGTTGACGCCGGCAGTTAATACCGCCAAGATCCCCTGCATCAGCGGACCAATCAGGTAGTAACCAAAGATGGCCAGGATCATTCCTAAGATGCCTACGGAGAAGTTGTTGATGAGCATCTCGAAACCGGCTGGCATATGACCTTCCATGAGCTGGTCAAATTTTTTGATGACCCATCCGGCAAACGGCCCCATGAACATAGCCGCCATCAACATGGTCTGGCCTTCAGCGCCGGCGATACATCCCATGATCGCAATGGCACCCATGACCATACCGCGATCTTTTCCTACCATGCGTCCGCCGGTTGCGGCAATCAGGATAGGAAGCAGATAGTTCAACATATAAGGCTGGATCGATGCCAATTGTTCGTTGGGCAGCCATCCGTCCGCTATGAATAGAGCGGTGATAAATCCCCAGGCGATAAAGGCGCCAATGTTGGGCATGACCATCGCCGAGAGAAATTTGCCAAATCTCTGAAGTGCATTTTTCATATTATTCTTCCTTACTAGAAAACCGGAAGAAGTTTATAAGATCAAAACCCCCTGGTTTTCACATTCTTTTTTAAATGTTTCTGGAAGATTTTGGTCACTGACGACGATATCGACATCTTTGAGATCGCAGATGCGATAGGTTCCGTCTTTTTGTACTTTCGAAGAATCCATCAAGACAATGATCTTTTTTGAACGCTGGAGTACGGCTCGTTTGGTTTGGGCATCGAGGAAAGATTCACACGTAAACCCGGTTCTTTCAGAGTAGCGAGTGACACCTAAGAATGTAATATCAAACGAGACATTCTCTAAAAAACGAACGGCATCCATACCGGTAACGCTCAAGGAATTGCGGTTGATCATGCCGCCGGCTAAAAAACACTGGGCTTCTTTTAAGTGGGCCATTTCCACAGCGCAAGAGATCCCGCTGGTAAAAAAGGTGTTTGGCTGATCGTTCAAGATGTTGGACAACATCGTGGTCGTGCTTCCTGAATCGATAAAGATCGTCTTGTGTGCTTCGACAAGGTCTAATGCCTTGCGGGCAATCGACATCTTTTCATCGGTATTTTGGATATAGCGTTTCTTTAAAAAATCATCGTTTCCGGTCACGGTTTCCAGGGATTTTGCGCCCCCGTGGATCCGTACCAGTCTTTGATTCGCATCTAAGACTTTTAGATCGGTACGCAAAGTCATATCTGATACTTTCGGGAAACGTTCCTTGATCTGCGCAAACGTGACGCTTCCCTGATCATTGACAAAACGGACGATATCGTTTCGCCGCTGTTCCATTACTTCCATTTGAGACCTCCTGTTTGTTTACTGCTCCCGGGCAAAAACAGGAGGCAGTAAACTAAGCTTCTTCTTTAAAATGTGCCAGCAGATATTCCTCGGCTTTTGGACACCATAGACCTTTGTTGGCTTCTACGATATCGGCAAGCTTGCCATAACGAGGATCTTCAGCTTCTTTTGAACGCAGATCTTCCAATGCGATCAAAGGCATGGAGATATGCGTATAGATCAATTTTTTGCCACCCGGGATCTTTGGCAGATTCAAGGTGGTTTCGGCCGCTGCATCCAGACCGCCGATATGTGTGACCATAACCGCAGGATCGATTCGTCCTTGGGCCGTCAGTTCTAGAGATTCGATCATATCGGCTGTATTTCCGCCGGTCGTTCCCATGACATGGGTCGAATTGTAGTGCACATCATAGAAATTCATTTTGGCGCTGAATTGATTGTCGGTTGGGCCGGCAAAGAAATTCAGGCATCCATCGCGTCCTAAGATGCCGCTGCATTGTTCAACGACTGCTGCGACCGGAGCATAACAGAATACATCATCGTAACCGGTATTGCCGGAAAGTTCGCGCAAATAGGCAACTGGATCTTCCTTATCGCCCGTATTGACAAAATGCAGATCAATGCCGTCCGCTTTTGCGTCTTCTGGCGGGAACAAGTGAGCAGCCCGATCCAGACGGTCCTGGTTGACATCGGTCACGACGATCATAGAAGGGCGCACATCACGATGCAAAGCGTAGGTCAAAGCGCCTAATCCCATAGGGCCGGCTCCTGCCATGATGGCCAGTTTTCCGCCTTCTTTGATTCCCATCTGGTGTGTATAGACACCCATCTGCGTGTGGTAAGCGGCGTTGAAAGCGCCGATACTGCAGGACATCGGTTCGGCCAGGGAAGCTTCGTAATAGGCTCTTCCTTTATATTCTAATAAGCAGCCAAGCTCCATGACTTCTGCCGGTATGATGCAGTAGGTTGCATCTCCGCCAAAAAATTCATAAGAATAGCCGGGAGACCACATCGTTCCTTTATAGTTCAAGGCAGGCTGTAAAGTAAATTTCATGCCCGGCTTGAATTTGTCCTGGTGTTGGGCGCCGACCTTTACGATATCACCGGCCATTTCGTGTCCCATGATCGCCGGATGATCGGCCACATCTTCATGCACACGCTTATGCTTTGTACCTAGGATAGCACATTTGTAAGTTGACATACAAACGCTGTCAGAGACCACTTTGACCAAAATTTCATCGTCTTTGATCTCAGGCAATTCAAATTCGTCCAGACGCAGATCGTTGGCGCCGTGAAGGCGAACTGCTTTAACTTTCATTTTAACAACTCCTTTCCGTCTTAAACTGTTGTAACAAAAGTTCTAATTGTAGTTTAACACGATTTTTCACCTTGTCAACTGTTAAAACAACAATTTTTAGTTTGACTTTCAACAATCTGAGTGGTATTCTGTTTTCAGAAAGAAAAAATCATAGGAGGACATCATGATCTACACTGTCACATTCAACCCATCTTTGGACTACATCATTCAAGTAAAAGATTTTCAAACGGGTCAGATCAACAAAACAACGTATGAAAAGATCTTGCCGGGCGGCAAAGGAATCAACGTGGCGATCGTCTTGAGCAATCTGGGCCATGAAAGCACGGCGTTGGGCTTTATGGCCGGTTTTACCGGAAAAGAGATCGAACATCGCTTAAAAAATTTTGGCTGTGCTTCTTCCTTTATTCAAGTCAAAGAAGGACTTTCAAGAATCAATGTCAAAATGAAATCCAATGAAGAAACCGAGATCAACGGTCAAGGGCCTAAGATCCAGCGCGAAGATATCGAACAGTTATTTCAACAATTGGATCAATTGACCAGCCAGGACATCTTGGTGATCTCAGGAAGCATTCCCAGCACCTTGCCGGACACGATGTATGAACAGATCTTAGAAAGAGTGCAGCCGATAGGATGCAAAGTGGTGGTTGATGCGACCAATGCCTTGTTGATGAAAGTCTTGAAGTACCATCCTTTCTTGATCAAGCCGAACAATTTCGAACTGGGGGAAATCTTTGGCGTATCTTTGAAGACGCGCGATGAAGTGATTCCGTATGCCAAAAAGCTTCAGGAGCTGGGGGCCCAGAACATTTTGGTCTCCATGGCGGGACAAGGAGCGGTCTTATTGGATGAAAAAGGAAAGGTGCACCAAAGCCGGGCGCCGAAAGGAGAAGTCATCAATTCAGTGGGGGCTGGCGATTCGATGGTTGCCGGATTTATCTCGGGATATCTTGAGTCCAATCAAGATACGGAGGTCGCGTTCATGAAAGGGATCTGCAGCGGCAGTGCCAGTGCTTTTTCGGAAAACCTGGCAACCAAAGAAGAAGTGTTTGCCTTGATGGAGACGATGAAAGATTGACGAAAGTCAGTCTTTTTTTTCGGTTCCAAGATTGAAGTCGAAACACTCTTTGACTAAAATAGAGATGCGAAAGGAAGGATACGATGAACGATTTTGATCTGCATATGCATTCTTCCTACAGTAAAGACGGCCAGTTCCCCCCTAAAGAACTGGTCGGCATGCTGAAGGAAGCAAAAATAAAAACAGCGGCTCTTTGTGATCATGACACCGTAGAAGGGGTGCTGGAAATGATCGAGGAAGGAAAAAAGGAAGGGATCCGCATCATTCCGGCTTTGGAATGTTCCACCCTTTTAGGGGAATACGAAGTCCATGTATTAGGGTATGGCATTGATTTAAAAGATCCTTATTTTCATGGATTGGCGCAAAGGATCGATCAAGAAAACGACGGGATCTTCCATCAGCGGGTTGAGAAACTGCGGGCGAAATATCATGTGGAGATCGATGAAGAAAAAGTGATTCGCGAAGCCCATGGCAAAAACCCTTGGTTCAATATGATGGATGCGTTATTTACTGATCCTCGTTATCAGGATATCCCGGATTTTCAAGATTATATCCCGGGAGGAAAGCGTTCGGATCCGGCGCCGGTCAACTTTTTCTATGATCTGTGCGGGCCGGGAACGGATCTTCATGTTGCCGCGTATTCACCGGATTTTAAAGAGACCGTTCAGCACATTCACGATGCCGGCGGCTTGGCTGTGATCGCACATCCGTTCCGTACGTTTTATCAGGAAAAAGAACGATTCCAATACGCTTTAGATTGCGGAATCGACGGAATCGAAGCCTACAGCAATTATCATGAACCAGAACATAATGAATATTATGAAAAGCTTGCCCAAAAACATCATTTGTTGATCACTTGCGGCAGTGACTTTCATGGGGAGAAAAAGCCAAGCATCCGCATGGGAGAATACGGTTTACAAAAAGACGGGTCAAAATTTTTAGAAGCCTTCTTAAAAGCTCTATAGACTAAAAAAAACAGAGATCACAAAAATCTCTGTTTTTTTGGTTTATCGATATTCATTCATATCTTTTTCGTATTCTTTTTTTACTTTGCGCAAAGTGCGGTCAAATCCAAATAAGAGACATCCTTCCACGATCAACGCAATTCCGATGATCTGAAGAATAAAGGCGACCGATTGTAAAGGCCGAAACAGGAACAAAACACCAAACAGTAAGGCAATGGCGGCAATTCCTGCTGTGATGGTCCAGTTCGAGAAACCGTAATCTTTTAATAAAAATGCTTTTTGGAGCTGCATGATGGAATTGACGATCACAACGATCCCTGTCAGGATCGGCAAGATGGCAATCAAAGATTCCGGGGAGATCAGCATCAATAAACCAATCAGAACGCTGGGGAGTCCTGTAAATAAAGGGCTGGCATCGATGGATACTCGTTTCACAAAATACATATAAAGCAAGGTGGCACCGATTGCGATCAAGATCACACCCAGGATCCGAGTAGCGATCATTAAAAGATCATTATTTAAAATAAATAAGAGGATCCCGCCAATCAGATAGAAAAGGGCCATCAGGCGGACTTCTTTTTGTGTGGGATTGATTAAATGATTCATGCGATCATCTCCTTTTTTGAATCACATAGGTTTCAAACAA
>NZ_CALVBG010000064.1 GCF_944325745.1 uncultured Faecalicoccus sp.
ACCTCGACCCAAGTATCGTCTCCTTCCAAAGCGATCCGGGATACATCCATTTGTGCTTTCTTGTAGCCGGCACAAGGATGATCTAAGACAATCGCCTTCGTCTGCTCTTTTTTGATATAAAATGTATACGATTGAAACGATTCCTGAAACGTGCCTTGGACCAGCGCTTTATACGATTTATGAATCTTATGCTTTGCCATGGCCGCATTTAGGATCCGTAACGCTTTCGCATTTTTTGCCGCGATCACAAGTCCGCTGGTGTTTCGATCCAAACGATTGCAAAGAGCAGGCGAAAAACTATTTTCATTTTCCGGATCATACTCTTTCTTTTTCCACAAATAGTATCGAACTCGTTCTACTAAAGTATCTTGCCAGGTTGGCTGATCGCTTTGAGACAGCAATCCATAGGGTTTATTGACAATCAATAGATCCTGATTTTCATAAACCACCTCGATGGGCTTCGTTTCCCGAATCTGTTTTTTGGATCGTTCCGTTAAGACTTCGGGCGGAAGAAACAATAAGATCACATCTCCCGAACATAAGATTTGTTTGGGTTCGCAGCGTTTTCGATTTACTTTGATCTTTTTATTGCGGATCCCTTTATACATCATGGAAGTCGGCAAAGACGCAAACGTCTTTTGCAGAAAGCGATCCAGACGCTGCCCGGCATCATTATCTTTGACAAGGATCTCAACCATAGATAACCTCCAGGCATTCTTTTAAAGAATCCAAGACCGGCACACCGGACTTGGCAAGCCGCTGCCGGGATTGATGGCCTGTTGTGACCAACAGACAATGCGCTCCCAAGGCATCTGCCACTTCATGATCATGCAGACTGTCCCCAATAAACCAGATCTCATCATCCGGCTGGCAAGTTTTCTGATACTGTTTTGCTAAAGCTAACTTACTGCGGGCATAAATATCCTGGATCCCATATACATCCAAAAAAGAAGTCGGCAGTCCCACCGCCTGGATCTGGCGGTCCAGATAGTCTTTTTTACTGGCCGATAAGATCGTCTGATGGATCTGATCTTTCTGCACTTGCGACAGCACTTGTTGGGCATCTTCGACCAAATGACACTGATAGCTTTGTTTTTGGTACATTTCCATATACTCTTTGGCCAGTTGTGAAAAAGGCGTCACGGAAAAATCAAAGCCTAAAGCTTTATAATATTCTTCAATGGGAAACCCAAATACGTTTCGGTAAGCTTCAACATCCGGCAAAGGCTGACAATGATGAGAAGTCAGTACCGAATTGATGCACTGCAGACAGAGTTCTACATCATCAAATAAGGTTCCATTCCAGTCCCATACGATTCGTTTCATGTTTGATCACCTTCCTGATTATAGCATGTTCCTTCATTCGAAACCGCATTGTGAATTTGTTATCAATTTTTCTTTTTTTTATTCCATTTGTCCGATATAATGAAAAAGGTATAGAAAAGAAATCTAATAAGGAGGAACTATGCGCGGTATATATAATTCTGTCACCGATCTTCGTCGAAAAGTCTTTGCGGCCATCGCCAGCATGGCTTATGAAGATTGTGATGACTTGGCAAAACGAATCGAACAGATCCCTTACGAACTGTTACCGGGTGATAAAGCCACCTATCGTAACAGCATCTTCTTAGAGCGAGCCATCATTGGTGAACGTCTTCGTCTGGGAATGGGTCTTCCGACTCGGGATGCCGGTGAATTCAAAGCTCTTTCCGACGGTATTGAAGAAAGCGCTATCGGAGAAAAATATTACGATGATCCATTGATCAACATTATTAAATTCGCATGCAATGCCTGCCCCGAAAAGAAAGTGTTTGTGACCAATGCTTGTCAGGGATGTTTATCTCATCAATGTACAGAAGTTTGTCCTAAGGATGCGATCCATATCGTCGATGGAAGAAGTTATATCGATCAAGACAAGTGCATCAAATGTGGACGCTGTATGGAAGCTTGTCCGTATAAAGCCATCACAAAGATCGAGCGTCCGTGTGCCGCAAGCTGCGGAATGGATGCCATCAGCAGCGATGAAGACGGAAAAGCTGTGATTGATTACGATAAATGTGTCAGCTGTGGAATGTGCCTTGTCAACTGCCCGTTTGGAGCCATCGTCGACAAAGGGCAGATCTTCCAGACAATCTATGCGATGAAAGAAGGTCATCGTGTCGTGGCAGCCGTTGCGCCCGCTTTTGTCGGCCAGTTTGGTCCAAGCGTGACCCCGGAAAAATTAACGGCAGCTTTGAAACAGTTAGGTTTCTCCGATGTGGTGGAAGTTGCCATTGGAGCTGACCTTTGTACGATCGAAGAAGCCGAGGACTTCTTAGATAAAGTTCCGGAAAAGCAACCTTGGATGGCTACATCCTGTTGTCCGGCATGGTCGGTCATGGCTAAGAAACAATTCCCTCAATTCGCACCTTATATCTCCATGGCGCTGACGCCTATGGTCTTGACGGCCCGTATGATCAAAAAAGACGATCCAGATTGTAAAGTTGTCTTTATCGGACCTTGTGCTGCCAAGAAATTGGAAGCCAGCCGTAAATCGGTACGCAGCGACGTAGACTTCGTCTTGACCTTTGAAGAAGTCATGGGAATGTTCGTTGCCAAAGATGTCAAGCTTGAAGAAATCGAAGCCAACGATCCATTGAACAAAGGATCCAACCGCGGTCGTGAATTTGCGGTCAGCGGCGGTGTCGCAAAAGCCGTTAAATCTTTGATCAACAAAGAACATCCGGAAGTCGATGTCAAAGTGCAGGCTGCCGAAGGTCTTAAGAACTGTAAGACCATGTTGATGATGGCAAAAGCCGGACGCCTCAACGGTTACTTGTTAGAGGGTATGGCTTGTCCTGGCGGTTGTGTGGCAGGAGCCGGAACTTTACAGCCAATCGCAAAATCCAGTGCAGCCGTTAAAAAGTATGCCCAGGAAAACACTTTAGAAAATTCAGATGAAAGTGAATACGGACATCGCCTCCAGGAATTAACGGAATAAACATCAAATAGCCGATCGAATCAAAGATCGGCTATTTTTCTTGATCGATAAATTGAATATCCACGATATGTTCCAATAAGATCTTCTGCTTGACCAGTTGAAAACGACGGTTTTCTAAATCGATACAAGATACTTTCCCGGTCATCCGAAGATACGCCCCTTGATCCCAGTACTCGATCTGGAGCATATCCCCTACCCGGACCTGGTGGATCTTGCGATCCAGTTCCTCCAGATCATCTTCTGAAAGGATCCTTGGCGGTACTTGGATCCTTTCTTTTTCTTTCAACAGTTCCCGAAACCCTTTTAAGGCATCAAAAGACTGAAAAATATAAGCCCGCTGCTTTCGATCCATCATGCCCGGTGCCCTCCAATCGTAGTATTTCGATAACGCGCCGTCGCTGCCTCAAGCAGATTCATTCCTTTTAAAACCGCGTTCTTCCCGTACCGGTCTTTGATCTGGATCAATGTCTTTTGCAGTTTGTGTTCTTTTTCCAGAAACGATCGATCCGCAAACAAGTCCCACTGTTCATACATTTCATCTTGCAGATGTCCAAACGTGATCGCAATTTGACGAACCGGATACGCAGGATCACAGATCCGCTGAAATAAAAGACGATATTCCTCCATTAAGATCTGATAAGAATTGGTACGATTCGTGATCGTGCACGACCCTCGGCTTGGTTTGCGAATATTTTTTGAATATCCGATAAACAAGGAGATATGATCCGTCACCAAATGATTTCGCACTAAGCGCAGCACATGGGTGTCAACCATCTCTTTCAAGATCAAATACGCATCTTTAAATGGATAATCCGAAAACAAGATCTGGGAATAAGAAATTGAGTTTCCTTTCGGACGATACGCTTTGATATCCTGAATTTGTACCGGTTCCTTTCCCCAGGCGTGATCGATCAAAATTTCCGCATTGACACCAAACTCCCGATATAAGATCTCTTCGGGAAACCGCGTGATGCCCCACAGATCCCGAATTCCTAAACGAGCCAGATGCTGTGCCGTCCCTTGGGCAATCATCCAAAAATCAGTGATTGGCTGATAATGCCATAATTTTTGACGAAAGAGATCTTCGTCCAAAAAACCGATATGATCCTCCGATTGCTTGGCTAAAATATCCAGCGCAACCTTGGCCAAAAACAGATTGGTTCCTATGCCAATGGAGGCCGTGATCCCGGTTTGTGCAAATACATCTTGCACGATGCGAAGGGCCAATTCCTTGGGGGTCGTGTGATAGAGCGATAAATACGAAGAGATGTCGAAGAAAGACTCGTCAATAGAATAGACATGGATGTCTTCTTTTGCGATATATTTCAAAAAGATCCCATAGATTTTGGCGGCATATTCCATATAAAGATGCATCCGGGGCATCGCGATGATATAATCAATCGTCTCCGGGATCTCATAGATTCGACCGCGGCTCTTGATGCCCAGCTTTTTGATTGCCGGGGTAGCCGCCAGAGTAATAGCCCCTTTTCCTCTGGTTGGATCCGCAACGACAAGATTGATCTCAAAGGGATCCAATCCTCTTTCTACACATTCTACCGAAGCATAAAAAGATTTTAGATCGATGCATAAATAAATTTTTGAGGTTTCCATTTCGTTCTCCCTTCTATCTTGAAGTTTAATTTGAAGTTTTCTCATAAACAAGATAGATTTGGGAATTTTTTATAATTTTATGATTCTGTTTTCGCAAATTATGGATTTTTTTGATATTATAAACGCAAGGAAGTGAAAATATGACACTCAAAGAATTATTGATCCGGTATGAGATCGAAAACGATCTGAATCACGCCCAGCTGGCCAAGATCATCGGGGTCTCCACCTCGACTCTCTACCGCTGGATCGGCGGAGAAAGTACGGATCTTAAGAAAAGCACGCTCCAAAAACTGTCCCGTGTTTTAGGATATGATGTCGAAAGACTTCTTCATGAAGAAACATCCTCTTTAAAACCCATTCTGGGGACCGTTAAAGCGGGATACGATCTTTTTGCCCAGGAATTGATCGAAGGCTATGTGGAAGTCAACGGAAAAGATGCACCTCGCGGCGATTATTTCTTGCGGATCCAGGGGGATTCCATGGAAGGGTCGCATATTTATGACGGAGATCTGGTATTTGTCCGCCAATGCGATACGGTAGAGGACGGAAAAATCGCGGTCGTCCTGGTCGGTGACGAAGCCACGGTCAAGAAAGTTCGCTATAAAAACGATCTCATGATCCTGGAAGCTTCCAATCCGAAGTATGAACCCAAGTACTTCACGCCGCAGGAAATCGCCGAAATTCCCGTTCGGATCTTGGGACAAGTTCGCTTTGTCCGCACGGATTTTGATTAACAGTCTCTTTTGAGAAATCTTGATTTTTTGTATACTATTAATAAACAGGTCATAAAAAAGAAAGGAACACAACGATTTCAAACCTGGATCGCTGTATATTATACGATGAAACGTTTTTCTTATTATAAAGTCGCTGCCTGCACCCCTCCGGTATCCATCGCAGATCCCAAAGCCAACGCCCAGGCAATCATCGACTTGCTTCATAAACTGCCAAAGGATACCCAATGTGCTGTTTTTCCGGAATTGAGCTTGAGCGGTTATACATGCCAAGATCTGTTCTATGAACATATTCTCTTGGAAGGCTGTCTGCACGCCCTGGAAGATATTCTTTTCCATATGCCGGACAATCGTGTCGTGATCGTAGGCTTGCCGCTGGTTGTCGAAAACAAGCTCTATAACTGTGCGGCCGTTTGTTTTGATCACGAAGTCCTGGGCATCTATGCCAAGACTTATATTCCGATGTATAACGAATATTATGAGAAACGATGGTTTTCTTCCGGAAAAGAACTTCCCGAAAAGGCAACCATCACCCTTGGCGGAAAAGAAGTGCCGGTATCGAATCAGATCGTCTTTAAAGATAAGACAACATCGGCCTGCATTGGGGTGGAAATCTGCGAAGATCTTTGGGTAACAATTCCGGTCAGCTCTCGTCTGGCCTTAAAAGGCGCCAATATCTTATGCAACTGCAGTGCTTCCAATGAGATCATCGCCAAAGAAAGCTATCGCCGTGATCTTGTGATCCAGCAAAGTGCCAAAACGTACGGAGCTTATGTCTATGCCAGTGCCGGCCCGGATGAAAGTTCCAGCGACCTTGTTTTCAGCGGTCATGACTTGATTGCGGAAAATGGAAAACTTTTGGCCGAATCCAGTTTCCAAAAAGCGAAAGATCACATCATAGCCGAGATCGACCTGCAGCATTTAGAACAAGAACGCATTCATATCAAGACCAGCCAAGAGGAAATGTCAGGCCCGGTCCACATGGTAGAATTCTGCAGTCAGCCGATTGAATCCATCGAATTAAAGCGCCCTATTGATGCTTATCCTTTTGTTCCGGCCCAAAAAGAAAAAAGACTGGAACGCTGTCAGGCCATCTTGCGCATCCAGGCACAAGGTCTTGCGACCCGTCTTAAAAAGATCCATGGCTCCAGTGTCGTATTGGGAATCAGCGGCGGATTGGATTCCACTTTAGCTTT
>NZ_CALVBG010000065.1 GCF_944325745.1 uncultured Faecalicoccus sp.
TGGAAAACATGGTCTATGAGGCCGGCTTGCTGCATGATATCGGGAAGATCGGAATTTCGGAATATATCTTGAATAAACCAGGACGCTTGAATTCAGAAGAATATGAAGAAATGAAACGACATGTAGAAAATGCAGTCGATATCATACGTCATCTGCCAGCCATGGAATATGTTGTGCCGGCAGTCATCTCACATCATGAAAGATACGACGGGACCGGCTATCCTCGCCGATTGAAGGGAGAAGATATCCCGCTTTTGGGAAGGATCCTTTGTGTTGTGGATTCTTTCGATGCGATGATTTCAAAACGTTCCTATAAAAAGGCCATGTCAGTTTATGAAGCATTGCAAATCTTGGATGAACAGGCCGGGCGTCAGTTTGATCCGCATTGTGTGGATGCGTTTATTCGCATGATACAGGAATCTCGTTTACAGATCCGTTATTCGAATCAGGATACCGAACGAGAGTGAGTCATTTTTTGGTCTTTTACTATGGTATAATAATAATGGAGTAAAAACATGGATGAAAAAGTATTGAAGAAAAGACTGCAGAGAATGATGGGCTTCGCCATTGGCGTTGGTTTTGCGCTAGTGATGGCAGGCTTTGTCTTTGTGAATATGATCTCTTCTACCTTGGAGGGTGCAACACAGGAAAATATGCAGGCAGAAACGGATGAATATGTCAAACGCCTCAATAAGCAGATCGATTCGGATTATCAGCTTTTGGATACGGCCGCCACATTGATCAGTGATTCCAATTTGGAAATGAATGATAATTTTGTGACGATCTTAGATGAAGCCAATCGTGACAATGACTTTTTGTCCATGTGTTATTTTTCTACTTCCGGACAAGGCTTTATCGTGACTTTGGGACACGATCCAAGTTGGAACGTCAATTTATCCGATTTGAACGATGAGATCCAGCGTGTCGTGCAAAAGTCTTTCCAGGGAGAAAACGGTCTATCCAATCTTTTTGTTGGAGATTATACACAGGAAAAAGTGTTCCTTTACAGTGTTCCCGTGTATAAGGGAAATCAGATCTTGGGGGCTTTGGCCGCTACAGACCACGTGGAAATCTTTGGCGATATTTTAGATGGGGAAGGCGTTATGGGCGGAACCGGAAGAATTCATTTATTGAATTCCCAAGGCGATTTTTTGATTCGCTCAAGCGATCCGATCAATGACCATGATGTGGATTCCATCTTTGATCCGACATATGGTGAATTGCAGTTTCATAAAGAAGAATATCAGGAAGCGATGAAGAAACAGGAATCGCTTTACTTTTCCTTTGTTTATGATTCGATTCCCTATCGTATGTATTTAGCTCCTGTCGGCATCAACAACTGGTATATGTGCAGTGTCAACTCTGTCCAGCAAAGCAATGCCTTTGTGTATCAGATCGTGGAGATCCTGGCAATCTTCTTTTTGATCGTGGTCGGCTTAGTGGCCTTTATCTTGTTTTATGGATACCGGATGGTCGGCAAGCACAATCATCAGCTGTTCCAGCTGGCTTACCATGATCAATTGACAGGGTATTATAATTTCATCTATTTTCAACAATTGGCAAAAAAGCGCGTTTCGCAGCATCCTGACGGGTGCTTGACTTGTTTAAATGTCCGTCAGTTCAAATTCATCAATGAGATCTTTGGACGAGAAGCTGCCGATCGTTTCTTGAAACATATGGCCGATCAAATTGCCTCTTCTTTGAAAAAGGGAGAATTCTTCTGTCGGGAAAGTGCGGATTTCTTCTATCTGTATCTTTTTGACCGGGATGAAAATGTCCTTCAAAGACGCTTGCAGGAGATCTTGGATAAGATCACAAATTATGAAGAAATTTCTGATCAGAATTATCGGATCATGATGAGCTGCGGGGCCGTGATCTCGGACCAAAGAAAAATGGTCTACAGCTTTGATCAGATGATGACACATGTGATGTATGCGCTGGATAAAGCGAAAGAAACGCACCAGAATACGATTTGGTTTTTTGATGCCAAACTCCATGAGCAAGAAGTCATGAACAATTATATCGAAGGCAATATGTATCAGGCTTTGGAGAATCAGGAATTCAAAGTGTATTTGCAGCCGAAGATGGATCTGGAGACTGGAAAGCTGGCAGGAGCCGAAGCTCTGGTCCGCTGGCAGCGTTCGGACGGATCGATCATTGTTCCGGGAGATTTTATTCCTTTATTTGAAAACAATGGTTTTTGTGCCAAGTTGGATCTATATATGTTTGAGAAGGTTTGCGGCTGGATCCGATCTTGGCTGGATCAGAAAATCGAACCGGTGGAGATCTCCATCAATCAAACCAAACGAATTTTCTTCGACGGCCGCTATCTTCAAGATTTACAAGACATTTTAAAACGTTATCAGGTTCCGGCTTCTTTGATTACATTAGAGATCTTGGAAGGAACTGCTTTGGAGGATGTGGATCGTTTTAATGAGCGGATTCGACAATTGAAATCCTTGGGATTCCATATCTCTATGGATGATTTTGGAAGCGGATATTCCTCATTGAATACATTGAGTAAATTGGATATCGATGAATTGAAGATCGATCGCGGATTTTTGATGACAGTTTCCAGTCAGAGAAACAGCAAAGAAAAAGTGATCATGGAAACTGTGATCCAGCTTGCCAAGCGGCTGGAGCTTCGTACAGTCGCAGAAGGGGTCGAGACCCAGGAAGACGAGGCCTTGATCCGCAGCCTGCAATGTGATTACGGACAAGGATATCTATACAGCCGTCCATTACCGGCAGAAGACTTTACTACACTTTATCTAGAAAGTCGGGAGGGGAAAGCATGAAACGACTGCATATTGAATCGATCCTAAAAAATGCCAAAATGGGGATCTGGTCGATCCAGATCGATTTTCAGGGGCAAGATCACAAACTGTTTGCCGATTCGACGATGTGTCAGCTGATGGGGATTCCCGAAGATACCGATCCGATCCAGGCTTATACCCTTTGGTGGCAAGGCATACACCCTTCTTATACAGGTTATATCCAAGAAGCGATTGCGAATATTCGCATGGGACAGGATATCGAAGTGGAATACCCTTGGTATCATCCGCAGCTCGGGTGTCGCTATGTACGCTGTGCCGGACAGCTTGTAGATCAGAACGAATCTTTTATGGAACTGCAGGGCTATCATCAAGATGTAACCGATCTGGTCAAGGAAAATACTCATTTGGGGGAAGCTTATCAGATTCTGGACTTTTTTAAATTCAAAAAGTATTCTTCCATAGTCATGCATGCTTATGAGGCGATGTGTGAAGTGGATGTACAAACCTACTCGTATTCTTTGATCTTTGGCCGTCAAAAAATTGTTTCAAAGACCCCGGCTCAAGGGGATCTGATTGCGATGGTCCAGGGGCATATGAGCGCTTCAGACTTTCAGGCGTTCCAGTCTTTTCTTGTGCATTGGGATCCGGACAAGAAACAACAATCCATCGAACTGTGTATTGATTCGAAATGGATGCGAATCATTGGTTCCACGGCTCGTTTCAATCAAAAAGACCGGCTGTTGTTGTGGTTTATTGATATCACGGATGAAAAAGCCATGACGAAGGTTCGGGAAGAAAAGGAAGCGTTATTGAAGATCTTATCGGGTTCACATACGGATGTTTTGGATATTGATCTGGATCACCAACAAGTGCATTTTATGCATGGGCAAGATCAAACGATCGCTGAATTTGTGAGCTCGCTTTATACACGATATTCTCAAAGTGAGAAGCAGAGTCTTAAAGATTTCTTCTCACCTTCTCATCTGCAGACGATGTCGGATCAGGAAACGATCGAGATCCAGCTCGATGAAAAGAAGACGCCTTTTGGCTGGGACCGCATTACTTTGATGCCTTCCCGCGAGGAAAAAGATCATATCCTGGCGACGATCCAAAGCATGGATCCGGGGCATTTTGTGCAGATGATCATGTCACGCTATATCGAAAACAACTATCAGATCTTGTGTTATATCGATATGAAAAATGACTTGTTCATTCCTTTGCGCGTCAAAGGCATGCGCTTTGACAAGAAAGCCACGCAATCGTATGCCCAAACGGTAGCCAATTATATCGAAGGGTTCGTCGTGCCGGAAGATCAAGCGGCAGCCAGGGTGAATATGCTTCCGCAAAAGATCTTAACGTCTTTGCAGAAAGAGAAACTGTATTACTTCAGCTTAGGCATCGAAAATGAAGGTTCCTACCGGCGCATGTTGTTTCAATACCATTATTTTGACCGTTCCCAAGACCTGGTACTGTTGATGATATCCGATGTGACCGAACAATACTTGCAGGAAGAAGAAGAGAAACGGCAGATGGAATTGATCCGAATCCAGGCCAATACCGATCATCTGACCGGCCTTTCTAACCGTTATGCCTGTGAGACCCAGATCAAAGAATATTTTGATCAGGAAGGCCAAGAAGAAGTTTCTGCCTTTTTATTGATCGATCTGGATGATTTTAAAGAAGTCAATGATACATTTGGACATATCGTCGGCGATAAGGCATTGGTTGATGTCGGCAATGCCTTGACCCATTATTTTCGAAGCACGGATATCATTTCCCGGTTTGGGGGCGATGAATTTGTGGTCTTTATGAAAAATATCAAAGACGAAAAAGTGTTGCCGAAACTGATGGAGCGCCTGTTACAACAGCTGGTCTTTGTCTATGAGGATTCTGAACATCGCATCGAACTCAAGGCATCGATCGGGATCGCGATTGCTCCTAAGGATGGCCAGCAGATCGAAACGTTATATCAGAAAGCGGATAAGGCGTTGTATCGCATCAAAAACCAAGGCAAAAATAACTTTGCCCTCTATGATGCGGCCATTGATGAAGAGTGCTCATAAGTAAGAAAGCCCACGAATCTTGTGGGCTTTTTTGGCGCTTATAAACAAAATGCCATATAAGCAGGAATACAAAGAATGTCATTTTCTTTTCTTTGGAGATTTTTTCTTAGACTAACTGCGATTCCAATAAAACGCAAAGTATAAAAGTTGAAATCTTTGACAAAACGCAGAGTAAGGTGTTCCTAAGGGCTTGTTTTTAACTTTCGAATGGGATTTTGATATAATGAAAATAACTATGAAAAAGCGATGGTTTCTACTGATCCTGGTCTTTTTTTTGGCGGTGAGCGGCTGTTCAGGCGGCTCGGAAGAGTCATATCCAAGCACCTATCCAGAAAGCGAAGGGGCCACTTTAGAACAAGTGCATTGGCCCGCCTTTCCTGGTGTCAACGTCTTGAGCGATGGTGTTGTCGAAATTGATTACTCTAATGTTTCGCAAGGCTATATCGGGGCTCGCAAACTGACGGATACCGGAAAATCAAAGATCCAGGTCTTAAAAGATGACAAAAAATATAACTACGATATAACCGATTCTGCCTATATCGAATTTCCTTTACAGATGGGGAATGGGCTTTATACCTTTAAGATTCTTCAACAGATCGAAGGTACGCGTTATGCGATCAGCGCCAGCGTCCAGGTCGAGGTATCGTTAGAAAATGAATTTGATCCTTTCTTGTATCCGAATCAAGTGGTAAACTATGCGCCCGATTCAAAAGTGGTTGCGATCTCATTTGATCTGGTCAAAGACGATACCGATGATTTGACTAGACTGGCTCATCTGTTTCAGTATGTGGTCGATACCTTGGATTATGATGACGATAAAGCGGTAGAAGTCCAGGATGCTTATGTATTGCCAGATCTGGATGAAGCGATCGAATCCGGAGAAGGGATCTGTTTTGATTACGCATCCTTATTGGCGGCTCTTTGCCGGATCCAGGGATTTCCGGCCCGTGTGATCGTAGGGTGGACGGATATCGAGTATCATGCCTGGGTCGAGATCTATTTGGAAGGACAAGGGTGGATCAACCCGAAGATATATTTTACAGAACATGACTGGTCATTAGTGGACCCGACATTTTCCGATGCCCGCAATACGGACTACGAAGGAAAATACGAAGAAGTCTATCGTTATTAGGAGGTCAATCTATGAAAAAGCTCTCACTACAGGAAAAACAGATCTTTGCCGGGGAACTGGAAACGATCTTATCGAGCGGTTTAGGGATCGAAGAAGGGCTGCAGATCATTGCTCAGGAACTGCCGTCCCAAGCCTTGAAAGAAACGGTCCAGTCGATGCGCGAGACCTTGGTCCAGGAAGGAACCTTTTATGCGGCCGTACTTCATACCCAGGCTTTTGATCCGTATATGGAACAAATGGTGCGGATGGGAGAACTCAGCGGCCATTTGGATGAAGTGCTCAAAGAACTGGTCAAATACTATCAGCGCCAAAATGATATGCAGCGTCAGCTCAAAGAAGCGGCCACGTATCCGTTTATCTTGTTGGTCATGATGTTTCTGATCGTCGGGGTCATGGTTTTTAAAGTGCTGCCGATTTTTGAAGATGTTTTGGCCAGTACAGGAGCCATGCCTTCGGTTATGCGCTTTGGCATGTTGTTTGGCCAAATCAG
>NZ_CALVBG010000066.1 GCF_944325745.1 uncultured Faecalicoccus sp.
GGCATTCAATTCCGACTGTCCGGAAGCTAATTCTTCCTTCGCATTTTGAATCTGGGCCAATCCCGATTCATACTGAGCCTCTCCGTTGACCAGTTCATTGTAGGCTTTTTGAAGCTGGACTTGAGCATTCAATAAGGCATCTCTTTGCGAAATCAAGGTGGCCTTTTGTGCCACAGAAGCATTGATTTGATCGCGCGTCTGGACCAATTGATCATATTGTGCTTGGACTTGTGAGCGCTGGCTGACAAGGGATTCATAGCCTTGGATCAATTCGATGGATTGTTCGATCTGTGACAGCTTCGTTTGTAAGCTGGCAAGAATATCTGTATTGGCCGGATCGTTTGGATCTAACAGAGCGATTTGATCCTGGATCGTTTGAGCTTGTGTCTGCAAGGTAGCTAGATCCGTTATGGCGGTGATCTGTTGGTAGCTGCTTTCCAGATTTGCCAATGTCTGATTGATTGTATTCAATCCGGCTTGGGCTTGTTGGATGCCCGATTCCACTTGCGGAAGCGAAGCTTCGGCCGTTTCGATTTGGGCGATCGCATCATTTAAGACCGGAAGATTATCTAACAGCGCAAGGTTATTATAGTATTCTTGCCAGCCGGCATCGAGTTGAGCACGGGAAGAAGCCAAGGTTGCTTCGCTGTTTTGAATCGCTTGCTGTCCCTGATTGATCTCGTTTTGTGCTTGATTGATTTGATCTTGCGCATCCTGGATCTGCGCGTTGAATTCCGCTTTGGCCTCATCGAGTTCCTGCTGGCTTTCTATGATGCGTACCTCAATCTGTTCACCGGCAATCTTTTCGAGCTCTTTGAGCACAGGATCGATCACGTCAAAATAATCATCTTCGTAAGAGTTATAGGCTTTGGCGCCTTTTACCAAGATATCGGCTTCGGTATAGTACTCAGAAAGAATGTTTTGTTCCGGTACATAAACAAAACTGTTCAACGTTCCCGATCCAATAGAACTGCTGCCTTTTTGATAGCTTAAATAGGTCGGTGTATAACAAGTACCAACGATCGTGTAAGTATCATTGGCCAAGGAATCACTGATCGGTGTATCTGTGCCGCTGGTCAAAGTAATCGTTTCTCCAATTTCCAGTCCGCCAAACAAGGTGTTTGTGGCACTGTCCGCTTCTACTAAGCATTCCTGATCGTTTTCTGGCATGCGGCCTTCGACAAGACGGATCGTATTGACTTTTTGTTCTTCCGGCAAAGAAATCAGTTTTAAGACCAGCTGCGTGTTTTCTTTTTGTGTTAAAACATCCATGGTAAAAAGACCTTGCGCAGTTTCGACACCCTTTACATCCTGTATGGCTTGAATGTCTTCTTCTGTAAGGCCTAGGGTAGAATAGATTTGGATATCTTGAAGATTCTGTTCATCAAAATAGGCATCGGCAGAATACTTCATGTCTGGAGCACTCGCTTTTACGCCCGCAAAAAAGGCCACTCCGATCGCGACGATGGAAAGAATGGAGAAGAATCGTCCAAAGGAGCTTTTGATTTCACAGAATATATTTTTTAAAAATGTTCTAGGCATTAGTATTCAATCGCATCTACGTCCATTGGATTCTCATTGATCTCGATGGAATCGATCTTACCGCTTTTGACCTTGATGATCTTGTCACCCATCGGAGTCAAAGCCAAATTGTGGGTGATCACGATCACGGTCTTTTTCTGCTGGCGGCAAGTGTCCTGCAGAACTTTTAAAACTTGTTTTCCCGTTTTATAATCCAAAGCGCCGGTCGGTTCATCGCACAATAACAGCTTAGGATTTTTTGCCAGGGCGCGGGCAATCGCCACACGCTGCTGCTCACCGCCGGAAAGCTGGCTTGGGAAGTTATCCATTCTTTCTTCCAATCCAACGGAACGTATTGTTTCTTCAATATCAAGAGGTTCTTTACAGATTTGCGTAGCCAGTTCGACATTTTCTCGCAATGTCAAATTTTGGACCAAGTTATAGAACTGAAAGACAAACCCTACATCATAGCGGCGATAGTAGGTCATTTCTTTTTCGTTATAAGCACTGACAGTTTGCCCGTCTACGATGATATCGCCTTCGGTGACGGTGTCCATCCCTCCCAGCAAGTTCAAGATCGTACTTTTTCCGGCACCGCTGGCTCCGGCAATGATCACAAACTCACCTTGATCGATTGAAAAAGAGACACCATCCAAAGCGTGGATCTTCACTTCTCCCATCGTATACGTTTTTTTGACATCTTTAAATGTGATAAAACTTGGCATAAAACGCACCTCGATTTACTAGCTTTATTATAACATGATTATACTAAAAAGGAGGCAGAATTCATCGGGAGTGCACATTGAGAAAATGAGGACTTCGTGATACGATTATACCGAATTATAAAAGGAGAATGAGCGTATGAAAGTAAGAGTGTTGACCGATAGCGGCTCTGGTTTGTCAAAAGAAGAAGCCGCCCAATATAATTTAGATTATCTGCCTTTACAAGTGATCGTCGATAATAAGACATATCTGGATGGGATCGATTTGACGATCGATCAATTGTATGATCTGATCGATAAAGGCTATATGCCGCAGACCAGTATGCCGCCTTTAGGAATGATCGAAGAATTATTTGATGAATACAAAAAAGAAGGCGTGACAGATGTCGTAGCCGTAACATTGTCCAATGGGTTATCCGGAACCAACCAGGCAATCCAGGCCAGTGCGAAATGGCATGAGATCAATTTGCATACTTTAGATATTTATACGACCTTGGCCGTGGAAAGATATTTAGCGATCAGTGCTGCCAAGCTCAATGAAAAAGGCTATGTGCCGGAAGAAATTATCCATCGTTTATCCGATGTGCTGGATCATACACAAGGATTCCTGATCCCGGAAGATCTGAATCATTTAGCTCGAGGCGGACGCTTGACACCGATGGCAGCCAAACTGGCCGGCATGCTCAAGATCAAGCCGATCTTGGAAGTCAGCAAGAATTCCGGAGGAAAAGTAGGAACGTGTGAAAAAGTTCGTACGATGGCCAAAGCCATCTCCAAAGCGGCTAAATTGGCAGCCAAAGGAGCCAAAGAAGCCGGTGATTGCGTCTATTTTGTGGTCGACTCTGCCGCTGAAGAAAATGCGAAAATGTGTGTGGATGAACTGCGAGCTCTGATTGGACCGGATCACAAGATCCAAAGAGAACCAATCTGTGCGGTTATCGCTTCGCATACAGGACTCGGCTCTGTTGCTTTCCAATACTGCAAAAAAGTGAAGGGGGCCGACTAGATGAAGATTGCTTTTGTGACGGATACAGGGACAGGAAAGGATCCGGCTTATTGGCAGGAAAGAGGGATTCATTGTTTTCCGTTGCAGATCGAATACAACGGAAATTCTTATGATGAATATGTCACGATCCCTTACAAGAAAGTCATCTCTAATCTGCATGAGCAGATCCTGATGAAAACTTCTTTGCCGAAACTGGGTGTGATCGAAGATACATTCGCGAAACTGAAAGAGGAAGGCTATGAGGCCGTGTTCTGTGTACCTATTTGTAAAGGCCTTTCCAGTACGTTTCAATCGTTGGAAATGGTAGCTCACCAAGTGGGGTTGAAATTCTACGGGGTGGATTGTTACGTCACGGCTGTGGTACAAGATCGCATGATCGAGATTGCCAAAGCGATGATTGAAAAAGGCCATACGCCAGAAGAAGCTATTGCTCGTCTTGAGCGCATTGCGGCAAGCTGTGAAACAGTACTGCTTTGTGATGATCTTCAACATATGAAACGCGGGGGAAGACTTACTCCGGCAGCTGCGATGCTGGGAGGACTTCTCAAGATCAAACCCGTTCTTTATTTAGACAAAGGGACCAAGGGGCGCGTCGATGTCATGGCCAAGGTCCGGACGATGACCAAGGCTCAAGATAAGGTGATCGAGTTTATCAAGAGTCGAGGGGTTACCTCTGATTATACCTTTATTGTGGCCCATGTGGATGTTTTGGATGCCGCGGTGGACTATGCCCAAAAGATCCAGAGATCTTTTGACGGGGCCAAGGTCAAGATCATTGATCTAGTCAGTGCCGTGGGGATCCACACTGGATTAGGATGCCTAGCTTTACAAGTATTCAACGAGAATGCATAAAAAAATGGTTCAAAGCGAACCATTTTTTTTGTGCTTATTCTAATTCAAAGGCACCTGTATAAAGCTGATAATATGTACCTTTCTGTTTGATGAGCTCATCGTGGTTTCCACGTTCGATGATGCGTCCATTTTCCAAGACCATGATCGCATCACTGTTTTGGATCGTGCTTAGACGGTGTGCAATCACAAACACCGTTCGTCCCTGCATCAGTTTATCCATACCATCTTGGACGATGCGTTCCGTATGGGTATCGATCGAAGAAGTGGCCTCGTCCAGGATCAATACCGGTGGATTGGCAACCGCTGCACGAGCGATCGACAACAACTGTTTCTGCCCTTGAGAAAGTGAGGTTCCAGAACCTGTGATCACAGTCTGATAGCCGTGGTCCAGATGTTTAATGAAGTCATGGGCGTTGGCAAGTTTTGCGGCTTTGATACATTCATCATCGGTTGCATCCAGTTTCCCGTAGCGGATATTATCCATGATCGTTCCTGTAAACAAGTTGGTATCTTGTAATACGATTCCCAAGGAATGACGAAGGTCGTCTTTTTTGATCAGCTTGATATCGATGCCGTCATAAGTGATGGAACCTTGCTGGATATCATAGAAACGGTTGATCAGATTGGTGATCGTTGTTTTACCGGCTCCGGTTGCCCCGACAAAGGCAATCTTTTCTCCCGGCTTGGCATAGAGATTGATATCATGCAAGATTGTTTTCTTTTCGTTGTAACCGAAGACGACATCATGGAAGCGGACATCGCCTTTCCATGGAACATAATCGACCGTACCATCTTGTCTCGGATGTTTCCAGCACCAGTGTCCCGTATTTTTATCGGTTTCGGTGTAACTTCCGTCTTCATTGACTTCAACACAAGTCAGAGTCACTTTTCCATCATCGACTTCGCTTGGGGAATCTAACAGAGCATAGATACGTGAAGCACCAGCTCCTGCCATCACAACGGCATTGACCTGCTGCGAGATCTGGCCGATCGGGTTGTTGAACGAACGGTTCAACTGCAGGAAAGCGGCAATCGTTCCCAGAGTCAAACCACCGATGCCATGCACGGCCATCATGGAACCGACGATTGCGGTGATGACATAACTTAAGTATCCTAAGTTTCCGATGATCGGCATCAAGATATTCGCAAACATATTCGCATTGGCACTGGCTTCAAACAATTGTTCATTGACTTTATCAAAGTCTTTGACACTTTGTTCTTCATGACAGAAGACTTTGATGACCTTGCTTCCTTCCACCATTTCTTCGATAAAGCCGTTGACTTTACCCAGGTCTTCTTGTTGGGCGCGGAAGTAGCGAGCCGAACGAGTCGTGATAAATTTAGAGGAAGCGACCATGATGATGGCGACAATAATGGCCACCAATGTCAAAGGAATATCTAGCAGGATCATAGAGATCAATACGGAGACCATCGTGACCACGCTGACGATCAGCTGCGGAGCTGCCATGGTTAAGAGCTGACGCAAGGTATCGGTGTCATTGGTATAGATCGACATGATGTCTCCATGAGAATGGGTATCAAAATAACCAATCGGCAAGGTTTCCATATGTTCAAACAGGCGGTCACGCGTATCGCGCAGCGTACCCAGCGCCACATTCAATAAGATTCGGTTATAGAGATATGTACAGAGGATTCCTACGACATAGATCGAAGCCAAAGTCAAAAGGGCACGGATCAATGGCCCGAAATCCGCTTCTTCCTGCGCCAGCATCGGTACGATATACACATCGATCAAATCTTTTAAGAAGGTGTTTCCGTAGACGTTGGCAAAACAGCTGATCAAAATGAAGATCAAAATGAAGAAACAAGCCAGTTTATAATTCTTGATCGTTGCCTTGATAATGCGGGCAAGACCGTTCGTTGGTTTTTGATTATTCACTGAGGTTTCCTCCTTTCTGCTGTTCCATGAATGTTTCACGGTAAAGCTTATTGGATTTTAATAACTCATCATGTGTTCCCAGGCCGGAGATCCTTCCTTCATCCAAGACCAAAATCTGATCAGAATCTTGGATCGAGCTGACACGCTGAGAAATGATGATACGAGTTGTATCCGGGATCTTTTCCATAAAGGCTTGACGGATCAAGGCATCGGTTTTCGTGTCGACGGCGCTGGTGGAATCATCCAGGATCAAGATCTTTGGTTTTTTCAACAACGCACGGGCGATACAAAGTCTTTGACGCTGACCGCCGGAAACATTGGTTCCTCCTTGTTCAATATAAGTATCGTATTTATCGGGCATCTTCTGAATGAATTCATCGGCCTGTGCCAATTTACA
>NZ_CALVBG010000067.1 GCF_944325745.1 uncultured Faecalicoccus sp.
TTGCGTTATGGGGTAATCGTGCTATAATGTTTCCAATTAAGGGGGTAAACAAAAGAGAACCGGCCGTCACTGTTTTCAAAAACAGAAACCCCACTTTTTTGACGCTGCCTTCTCTTTTTTATTATACTTAATTTACCATGAAAGAAAAAATCAAAGAGATCCTTGTCGTAGAAGGAAAAAATGATACAAATACACTTCAATCGTATTTTGAATGCGATACCATCGAAACCGGCGGCGACCAAATCAGTCAGGAAACGCTCGAGCGGATCCAAGAAGCGCAGGCCAGACGCGGGGTGATCGTTTTTACCGATCCCGATACGCCGGGCGAACACATTCGCCGTTTGATCAAAGAGGCGGTGCCGGGATGTAAACACGCGTTTATTGAAAAAGAAAAAGCTAGGACGACTCGCAAAGTCGGTGTGGAACATGCCAGTAAGGAAGATCTTTGGGAAGCGTTGTCCCATTGTGTGACGTTTTCGAAAGAGAGCGGTTCCTTGAGCTGGGAAGATTTTGTGGATCTGGGATTGACCGGACGCAACGACAGCGCTTTGCGCCGGGATCGGGTCTGCCGGCAGTTTCATATTGGCAAATGCAATGCGAAGACGTGTTTCAAGCGCCTGAATCAAATGCAGATCACTCGAGAAGAATTGGAGAAAGGATAATTATGCAGCCTATCGCAACGATCAAGCGAACCAAAGAGATCCAGGATCAATACCAGATCTTCACAAAGAAAAATTATGGGCAAAATTTTATCATTGAACCTAAGATCGTCGAAAAGATTGCCGATCATGCGATCCAAGATCCCGATGAACTGGTTTTTGAAATTGGGCCGGGAATTGGAGCTTTGACAGAATTTCTCTGCCAAAAAGCCCAACGGGTGATCGCCTTGGAGATTGATCCGCGTCTGCCTTCTATTTTACAGGCAGAAGTCAAAGGAAATCTGACGGTGATCTTACAAGATGTTTTAGAAGTGGATATTGACCAGCTGATCCGCGAGCATCGAAAGCCGGGTCAAAAAGTCGTTTTTGCGAGCAATCTTCCTTATTATATTACGACCCCGATCTTGTTTCGGCTTTTTGAAGCGAAGGAGCCGATCGAAAGAATCACGGTCATGATGCAGAAGGAAGTTGGACAGCGCTTTTTGGCCAATTCGAAAGATAAAGAATACAATGCTCTCAGTGTGATCACACAATATCGCTGTGACGTGAAGAAGGTCATGGACGTTTCCCGGCACGTGTTTTGGCCGAAACCCAATGTCGATTCGATGGTGATATCATTTTCTTTTCATCATCGTTATGCTCTGGAACAGGAAGAAACTTTTTTTGAGATGGTCAAGGCTTGTTTCCAACAGCGCCGGAAGACGATCGCAAATAATTTAGGAAAATGGCTCCAAGATAAAACACAGGCAGAACAGATCTTGCGGACTGCCGGTATCGACCCAGAAAGTCGCGCTCAACAATTGGAGCTGGAAGACTTTATACGACTATTTGATGAGGTGAAATTCTATGAAGGTGCAAGCGCAGGCAAAAGTGAATCTGGCACTGGATGTCATCGGGAAACGAAATGACGGGTACCATGAATTAGATATGATCATGGCCCCGATTTCTTTATATAATGAGATTGAGATCAATATCCATCCGGCGGATCAGATCACCTGTGATGGCGGCGTGATCCCTGATCGTTCAACGATCCATAAAACGTTGGCCTTGTTGCGAAAGGAAATGGGGCTGCGCAATCATTATGCGATCCATGTGATCAAGCGAATCCCCGATCAGGCGGGCCTGGCTGGAAGCAGTGCCGATGCGGCAGCTGTGTTTCGGGCTGTTATGGCTATAGAAGGCCTGAATCTGGAATTAGAACAACAGCTGGAGCTGGCAAAACAAATTGGAGCGGATGTGCCATTTTGTTTGGTGAATCAGACGGCCCGGGTCCAGGGGATCGGAGAAAAGATCCGGGTTCTATCCCAGAAATGGAAACTGCCTTGTCTGATCGTGAAACCTTGTTATGGGATATCAACTCCGGAGGCGTTTGAACAATGGCATGCTCAAATGCCGGTGCATGTGGATGTCGATGCGGTTGAAAAGGCAATTCAGGATCAAGATTTTGGTTCTCTTTGCCAACGAATGGGCAACGCATTGGAGAAACCAGCCTTTCAGCTGCGCCCGGAATTAAAAGAATTAAAAGAAAAAATGGAAACTCTGGGTTTTGAGCGGGTTATGATGTCTGGCTCAGGATCCAGCCTTATGGGATTTTCCCAGGATTTGAAAATATTGAAGCATGCCAAAGAACTTTGTTCGAATAGGGGATGCTTTGTCGAGATCGTTACGATAGGATAGGAGGAAAGACATGGCCAATTCGATCATAGAAATCATTTTGTTTGTGGTTTGTTTTATCTTGAGCTTTTATGCTTTAAGTGCCGTCCGTTTTGAAGCGTTTTGTCGCGTGAAGCAGCCTTCAAAAGTGACTTTATTGATGTTTTTATGTGCTTTGGCCCTGGCTTATTTATGTACGCAGGCCATCTTGCAGCTGACGATCTATAATGGATTAGGGGTTTAAGTATGTTTGAGCGTTGGTTGGCTTTGGATGTCGGAGCTTATGAAGTACGCCTTCACGATTATGGGCATCAAAGCGATGCCAAGACACGAACGGTGATGGCGTTTCGCCATCATGAACCGATTGCCTATGGACAAGATGCCTTGGCCTATATCTATAAAGATCCTGGCGTACAGGTCCGCTATCCGATCCAGGAAGACGATGTGGATCGTTCCATCAGCTTTTTGATCTCTCATTGCCTAGAGGTTTTAAAAAGTTCACAGACCCTTCTAAAACCGTGCATCTGGATGGCGGTTCCTTCCGGATCTGATGAAGAAGCAAGAATGCGCTGGCAGCATATTTTACTAGATGCGGGGATCAAAAAGACAAAATTTATTTCCAATGAAGAACTTCTTCAAACAAAGGAAGCTTGTTTCTTGATCCATGCCGGACATTCATATACGGAAATGGGGATCTTCGTCAACGGGACCAAGCGAGCGTATAAAAAGATTTCATTCGCGGGTAGCCGGATGGATGATCAAATCAAACGAATTGTGGCGACAAAGACAAACTGTCTGATTTCCAATGAAGATGCTTCAGCGCTTAAGCACGCGGCCAGCGATGCGTTTTGGAAAAATAAAAATGTCCGTCTGGCTTGTATGGCTATGGATCGTTACCAGCGCCTGGGACAAATCGAAATCAGCGCCTCGGATCTGTGGCCAGCCTTGGAAATGATCGAACAACAGATCGTTCTTTGGGCCAAACAATGTTTCAAAGAACAGCCGTTTGAGATGAAACAGACACTTTTAAAGAAAGGGATTCTTCTTGATGGCGGACTGGCTCATTGTTTCGGCTTACGTCAATTGTTGGAACAAGCTTTCTCATGTCCGGTGATCACGCCTGAATTCCCGGAATATGAGATCATCAATACTATGAAGGAGTTACGCCCATGATTGATTTACAATGGATATGTCTGGCCTTTTTAGGAAGCCTTATCTTGACTCCCGTTATCAAAAAAATATCGGTCCTGGCGGCTGCCTATGCCAAAGAAAACAAGCGAACGGTTCATCATGGAAAGATCTCGCGCATCGGAGGGATCGCAATCTATTTAACTTTTATTATCGTCAGTTCTTTATTTTTGGAAGTGGACCGGACGATCAACGGTGTGATCTTGGGCGGAAGCATCATGTTCTTTGCGGGTCTGGTCGATGACTTGATCGATCTGAAACCTCGTATGAAGCTGCTTTTGGAATGCATAGCAGCGGGGGTGGCCATTTATTTTGGCGTCAGTGTGGATGTGATCCGTTTGCCGTTCGGGATCAGTATCGATATCGGTGTCTTTTCGGTCCTGTTTACTTTGATCTGGATCATAGGAATCACCAATGCGGTGAATTTGATCGATGGTCTGGATGGGTTGGCCGGCGGTCTTTGTGTGATCGTTTTGATGATCATCGGCAGTATGGGGATCATTGAACGTCGGTTTGATATTATGAATCTGGCTTTTGTGCTCGGCGCCAGCATTCTTGGTTTCCTAGTCTATAATGCGCATCCTGCCAGTATCTTTATGGGCGACTGCGGCTCCTTGTTTTTAGGGTTCATGGTCTCTACGATCTCAATCATGGGATTTAAATCCAGCACGATCATGACACTGGCTTTGCCGGTGTTGATCTTGATGGTTCCCATTATCGACACTTTGTCAGCCATTTTGCGGCGAACCTTAAAAGGCCAGCGTTTCATGGAGGCGGATAAAAGCCATCTTCATCATTTATTGATGCGACAGTTTGGACACCGGAACACAGTGATCATCATGTGCGGTCTGACGGCTTTGTTTGGATTGAGCGCTTTTGTCTATATGATCAATCGTAATATCGGATTCATTGTCATGCTTGTGATGTTGTTTGCGGTAGAGCTGTTCATTGAGAAATCAGGGATGATCTCCAATCACTATCATCCGCTGCTGAGTCTGGAAAGAGGCGTGCGCGCCAAGATCAAAAATCGAAAGATAAAATAAAGATGTGTCATGTTTTGGTCACATCTTTTTGTTTTAATGAGGGCATGCAACCGCAAGACTGGATCAAAAGAAAGAATCAGCGGACAGTGCTGCAAAGCCTGGTCCGTGAAGTGGAAAAACAAGAAAAGAAAATGGTGGAAACCATGGAAGAACGAGAAGTATTTGATTACATGATCTCAAAGCTTAACTTCTGCAAGCGCAGGCTGGCTTTTTCTTATAAAGAGGTCCAGGGATATTATGCACTTCGTAAAGGCGATATTTGTTATATTGATTTTGGGCAGGCGTACGTCATGGAGATTGGTTATCTGCATTTCGGACTGATCCTTGCCTTTTGTCATCAAAAGGCCTTTGTCGTCCCTATGACAGGAAAATGTCGAGAACATAAAGATTATATTTATCCCCTGGGTCAGATCCCGGGACTTTATAAAGAGTCCTATCTGTTTTTAAACGATGCCAAATGGATCAATACGGCTCGCATCATCGATGTCAAAGGCCATTTGGATCCGGATGGTGAATTATTTCAGACAATACAAAAAAGTGTAGTCAGATGCATTGGAGTAAGATGCCAGGAATGATAAAATAGACCCATGGATAAACCAAGGATTATCGGATGCTCTGGCGGTCCCGACAGCATGGCTTTATTAGATTGGATGGTCACTAAAGGCTGCTCAGTGGTTGTGGCTCACGTCAATTATCAAAAGCGGGAAAGCGCTTTTCGGGATGAAAACCTGGTCCGGACCTATTGTCAAAAAAAGAATATCCCTTGTTTTGTGAAGTATCCTCAGTACTCTGGGGGACAAAACTTCCAAGCCTGGGCCCGTCAGGTGCGCTATGATTTTTTCGTTGAGCTGGCACAGCGTTTTGAAGCCCAGGGCATCTATGTTGCCCATCAAAGAGAGGATCATCTGGAAACGTATCTTTTTCAAAAACAAAGAAAGATGCTTTGTGAACATTATGGTTTAAAAGCTGTATCGGCATATCGGGGGATCCCGGTGTATCGTCCTTTGTTGGACTGGTCGAAAAAAGACTGTGTGGATTATTGTCAAAGAAACAAGATCGAATTTGGGATCGATGAATCCAATCAAAGCGATCAATACGCCCGCAATCGGATTCGTCACCATCGCATCGATGGGATGAGTGAGAAACAAAAAGAAGAGCTGCTTCGAGAAATCGAGGCTGACAATCAAGAATGGAAAGAGAAGAAAAACAGCGCAAAGATTTTTTTGGAGAACTGGGATCAAACGATTTCCGCGATATCTCACTGGTATTGGCTGGAAGAATATCTTTATCAAAAGACCGGACAACGCCATGGGAAAAAAGAGTGCCTGAACCTTCTTGAACAGATCCAGACGGATTGTTTGATCGATCTCAAAGATTATGAGATGGAAAGCTTTCAGAGCAAGCTTTGGATCGTAAAAAAACAAGCGCCGGTCAAGGTTGTTCTTTCACAGATTGAATACGGATCTTATCCGGGCTTTACTTTGTCACCTGTCGGCAAGACCATAGAAGGAGTGTCTGTATCGCCTGCTGATTTTCCGCTGACGATTCGAACGGTTCGGCAGGGGGATCGGATCGCATTGCGCTACGGAACTAAAAAGCTCAGTCGTTTTTTTATTGACCGCAAGATCCCGAAAGTGATCCGTAAAAATTGGCTTGTGATGGAAAACGCTTCAGGCCGTATCATTTTTGTGCCCCAAATCGGCTGTGATGTCCAACATTTTAGTGCACAACCGAATTTATTTATGTTACAATGATTTTCGTATCTCAAGGAGGACTTTTGGATGATTAGTCAAGATATTCAAAAGGTTTTGATTGAAGAAACCCAGATCAATGAACGCTGTAAAGA
>NZ_CALVBG010000068.1 GCF_944325745.1 uncultured Faecalicoccus sp.
CGTCATATTGATCACCCAAATCTTTAATATTATATCGTATTTCTGCCCAAATACAAAACTTTACAAAACCGGTCATCTCTTATGACCAAAAAAAATCGTATAAGGATCCCTATACGATTCATCAATGATACACTTACAATTCTGGAATGGGCGGCAGTTGAGCTTGATCAATTCCATGGGCTTCTTTTAAATGCAGATAGAGATGCGTCATGGTCATATCCACATAAGGACCTACAAACACAACGCCAATTCCACAACATAACACCCCTAACAAGATCCACCCTAAAAAGGAAAGCTCTAAGATAAAAATGTTCCATTTATTATTTTTGGTTAACTGCGCCGATCGTTCAAACACCTCAGAAGATTTCATATCTGGATTTTCCGCCAGGATAAAAGGAACCATTCGATATTCATAGATCTTAATAATTCCCGGAACCACAAAACAAAGCAGCCAGAGCGCAATTTTCAACTGATACAAAAAGGTGATTTTAATGACATTTCCATAAGAGGATTTAAAAAAATCAAAAAGAAGTGAAACGGAAGGTGTTCTTTGAACCGATTCCAAGAAGTATTTTGTAAGGCCGATCCATATCGTATGCCCCACAAAAATAGAATAGATCCAAGAAAGAATGACCATCGTGATCCATATCCGAATCAACGCATGAAGATCCATGGCAAAATTACTAAAAAGGACAAGAATCCCATCTTGCGGATCATAGATATCGGTCAACAAGGTGAAAAAAGATCCTTGAAGGATCCCGCCAAGAATCGACACCCCCAGAATAGGCCAGTACTTTCCTTGTAACGTTTGTTTGGCTCTTTGTTTCATTTCATCGGATGTCCACATTATCATCACCCACTTTATAAAATTATATCATGCCAGACAAAGAAAAAGCGCAGAATCTTCTTCTACGCTCTAATAGCCTTCCACTGGTTCTTGGGAAATGCTCGAATCAACATTCGGTTCAGAATAATCTTGAGATGGATCTGTGGTTTCCATAGTGCTTTGGTCCCCATAAGATTCTTCCGATGGGATCGGCTCATTATATTCCTCATAATAAGTAGAGTCATTGGTTGAATCATCGGATTCGGTATAAGCATCATAAGGCGCTGTAACCGTATCCGTTCGATAATCGATCGTGGAATCGTAGCCGCCCCAATAATTATAAACCGGATACGTTGTCTCTAACCACGAAACATCCACCGAGTCAGAAGATTCATCGTTCATGACAGCTTCGATCTTTTCCCGTGCAACTTGTACGGTCCGCATATCCGGAATCGAGACATAAGCTTCCTGCCCCAGATCTGCACAATACATCATATCGCCTACCACATCAATTTGATAAGTTTCAAAAGTCCATTCCGGGTTTGCCTGCAATTGATACTGTAATAGAGATGTGATCTCACTTGTGCTCATATTGGTTTCAAAGGCGCCGCTGAAAGCATCCATCAAGCTGGCATAGTTCACAATGATCTCAGGAGAAATCGCCTTATCAACGATGGCCTGTAAGACTTTCTGCTGGTTTCTTACGCGCTGATTATCTCCATCTTCATACGCATAACGTTCACGGGCAAAAGAAAGCGCACGATCTCCTTCTAAATGATTCCAGCCTTCTGTAACGCCCTCTAAGCTGCTGTCAGCATAGAAAGTATCTACCGCCATACCTTCTTCAATATAAACATCGATACCGCCTAAGGCATCCACAATATCCGTAACACTGGAGAAATTCACGCGGAATGTATAGTTGATCTCGATTCCCATAAGATTTTCAATAGTCATCTTCGAAGCATTCACGCCATGCATTCCCAGGTGGGTCAACTTATCCATGGCACCGATCTGGCATCCGTCGGCCACATCACAAACAGACTCAACATAAGTATCTCTAGGAATACTGGTCAATAAAATCGTTCCGGTCGCAGGATTCACGGTAACGATCATATTCACATCCGAACGAGATAATTCCCCGACATCTCCATAAGTATCGTTTCCGGAAATTAAGATATTAAAGGGTTCGGTCGTGATATCGGATACCACCAAGGCTTCATTGGCTTTATCCGTATAATAAACCGTCTTATGGACGACTTTCGTTTCACTTTCAAAATTGACAAAGTCTTCCAGTTCCGAGACATTGTTGCGATACGTTTCATTTAAAACGATCGCATCCACTTCCTCGGAATATAACGCATCCACTAGGGCTTGCACACTGACATAATCCTTCTGATCAAAAGGAAGTGAACCATAGTCTTCGGCAAAAACAGGTTCTTTGTTTTCTTCTTCCGTTTCTTTTTGATCTTCTTCTGCTGCATAGACATCAAAGACAGACTTTGAGACCATCGCGCTTTTCTCTTCTTGATTAAACTGTTTCTTTGCGTCTTTTAGAAACTGTTCCGTTCCATAATTATCGATGGTCCTTAAATAACCGATGGTGGCATCTTCAAGATCTTCCAGATCTTCTGCCGGATTGGATCCCATCGTAATCAGAGAAACTGTATTTTTAATTTCACCTTCATGGGTCGTAATGTTGGTCAACATGCTGGAGGTTCGATAGAGATAGAACGATCCCAGGCCCATGACACCCATGATCAAAAGAACAAATAAAGTTGAAAAAATCTTGCCTACAATTTTGCGGTTAAAAAAGTTAACACATACAATACCAATAGCACTGATCAGAACCAGGATCAAAATGACCGGTACCAATAAATTGGTGGGCAGAACATTCAATACAACCAATTCTGCTCCGGCGACAATGGTGATCAGAACGAGCAAAACAGAAAGAATGATCGCAAAAATTTGAAAAGCTTTGCTTTTTTTTTGAACCTTCTTCATCTTCTACTCCTCCTTTTCTCAATAGCTGTAGTCTGGATCCTCAACCCAAAGATCAGAATCTTGAACATACGTATTTGATTCTTGGCCATCCGCCTCGTTAGAATTCTCTGGCAGATCCATATATTCACTAAAATCCCAAAGTGTCAGCTGTGAAAGATCCGTTGTCGGCGATTCGATGGATTCACTTGAATCCCCATCTAATACCGCCTGGATCTTTTCTTTGGCCGCATCGACATATTCCATATACGGGATCATGACCGATGCATAGTCTCCCTGGATCGTACAGTACTCTGTGCCCACTTCACCAACGATCGAGAAGTTTTCAAACTTCCAGTCCGGCATCATCGCAAACTGATACCGGATAAAAGAACGAATTTGATCGGCCGGCATATTGGTTTCAAAAGCACCGCCTAACGCATCAATGAAATCACCAAAGTTCAATAACATACTTGGAGAAGCGATTTTATTGATCAAAGCTTCCAAGACGATTTGCTGGTTTTTCACGCGCTGGTTATCACCATCGGTATAGGCATAACGCTCTCTGGCAAAAGCCAAAGCTCGCTCACCTTCCAAATGATTCCATCCGGCCTGTACGCCTTGGGTTCCATTGGCATAGAAGGTATCGACTTCCAAACCTTCTTCGATATATACATCGATTCCGCCCACGGCATCCACAAGGTTGACCAGACTGGAAAAATTCACACGAACGGTATAGTTCACAGGGATCTCCAATAAGTTTTCAATCGTTTCATCCGTTGAAGCCACACCATATAAGCCCGAATGCGTCAGCTTGTTCAATGTATCGGCCGGACAAGCCTCTGCCCCTTCTGGACAAACTAAGGTAACATAGAGATCACGAGGAATACTTGTCATCAAAACTGTATGGGTTGCCGGATTGATCGTCACTAACATATTCACATCGGAACGACTGTTTTCATTTAATGAACCGTACGAGTCATTTCCGCTGATCAATACAGTAAACGGATCCGAAACGATACTGCTGACGCGATTTAACGACTCATTTTGCGACTCGGAACGATCTGTGTAGTACACAGTTTGATGGACATTGACCGTGGAAGTCCCAAAATTGGTATATTCGCCACCCATTTCATGGATATCATATTCATAAGCTTCGTCAAGGATGATCGCATCGACCTGATTCGAATAAAAGCCGTATAATAAATCACTCAAAGTGTAATAATCATATACATCGATAGAGACATCGTTACTTTCCAGATCGTTGATGCAGCGCTGGATCCCGTCTTCATTGAGGCTTGGTACGATCCCGACACTTAAGCCATCCAAATCCTTCGCGTTATCGATTCCCGAACCTTTCAGTGCGTAGACATTGATGCGGTGGGCGACTTTATCCGTCAAATTGGTCACTTCATTAAAAAGATTGGTCAGCCCGTAAACATAGTAGTTTCCAAATCCATATCCCACTGTCAAGACAGCCAAAAGAAGTGTCATAAAAAGCTTAGACACTTGTCTTCTACATTTGAAATTTGAAAATAAGATGATCATGAGCGTTAGCAGGACGATCACACTGACCATAGGGATCAACAAGGTCAGCGGGAACATATCCAAAACGATCAATTGAAAGATCAAATAAGCGACTAAAGCTAATGCGGCAATTGACAAAAGAAAACATAAGATGACAAGAAAAGGAGATATTCTTCTTCGTTTTTTTCGAGGCATCTTACGTGAATTTGTCGGTACTCGTTTTTTTCCCATGCGCTTATTTTTGCATTTTATTAAGATTCTGTCAAATTTTGCCCTATAAATAACATTAAAATCCCATATTCTTGGTAAAAATCGACGTTTTTATCCCCGAAATCACCACTTAGATCGAACAATGACCATTTGTCCTCCGACCGCAATCAATACATAAATCAGGATCAGACCGCATTGTCCCCACAAACCAGGCATCAAAAGAGCCGAAAAGATCCATACAACTAGGGCGCCCATCAAACAAGGGAAAACCTTGGCCATTTCTTTGAAACTAGGAACCGCAAGCTTTTGAATCGTTAAGCCGCTCATCCATCCTGCCGCGATCCCTGCCAAAACCAAAGATCCCCAAAGTCCAAACCAAGGAATCATCACGATAGATCCTAGGCCAAAGATGATCTCCACAAGAAAAGAAATCTTGCGTGATGGAACGTGATGTTTTTGCAGCACGAGTCGATTCAGGACAACCAATCCTGGACAAAGCCAGAAAAGATGCCCGATCGTTCTAAAAAGCTCAAAACCTTCTTTTCCCGGCAAGAGTCCTAAGCCTAGCCCTAAAAAGCACAGGAGGTGATTGACTTCTCTTCGCAAGGACAAAGGAATTCTTTCGAGGCAGAAAATATAAAATCCCGCCAAAAGAAGCATGCAGAAATACATTCCCGTTTCTTCAATCGAACGCGTTTGTCCGCATACCAGAACAGGACCGGCCAAAAGAAAAGAACGAAGGATTGGAACCCATAATTGTTTCCCTTGGATCTGGATTTCCTTTTTCATCGAGTCAAAAGAGATCGATTTCAGACCCGGTAAAGGAAACACTTTGCATAATGCATCAAAAAAGAACCAATTGCTTAAAAGAAGAGCCGCCAAAGCCGCATCATTAGTATAGCGGATTTGTGTATAGAACAGGATCAAGAAAAAGGCTGTGATGCCGATCCCAATCAGATCTTGAAAAGGCCTGTTTTTCGTCGGTACCAACCCTGAGCCAAACAACATAGGAAGAAAGATCAGACTTTGCGAAAAACTTTGAAAAAAGAGCGATACGATTAGATAAATCACACAACAAATTCCCATCAAAATAAATTGTGCCCCCTGCAATGACCAGGATAACTTTTTCTGATATTGGCTTCCTTTCAAAATTCCCGCAAAGAAACCCGCTAAAGCCAATGAAAAACTCAGTTGACCCATACCTGCCAAGCCCAATACCGAAACACAATGGATCCAGGCCAATACAATTCCGAGACCGAAAAACAATGATTTACAATGATGGATTGAAACTTTCATAGTTGTATTTTTACACACTCTATAAAAAAAGAAAAGGCGGATCAAGCCTTTTCTACAACATGTTCTGCATCTTTATAGATACTGTGCGCGGGAATCACGCCCCGA
>NZ_CALVBG010000069.1 GCF_944325745.1 uncultured Faecalicoccus sp.
CCGTTGGAACCGAATTGACGAGAAATGGTGATGATAACATTTTTTTCCATGATGTAAAGTCCTTTTATTAATACTTATTATACATGATTTACAAGGGGAAAGAAATCAAAGAAAAAAGGATCCGAAGATCCTTCTCATGTCTAATGCTATCTTAGTTATTCACTTCAGAATACTTTCTGCGTCCAGGATGCAGGTTATCAACATAATAACGAATTGTCAGAGTGCCAGCCACTTTTGTTTTGACTTTTGGCTCAACGATAAATCCGTCCCCTTCCAACATAGCATCCAACATAGCTTTGCAGCAAGTTGTAGTATTTCCTTTTACACCAGGTTCGCATTCATTCATGAACTCTTTGGCATTGACTTCAATATAGAGCCACATTTTGTCGTGTGCTTCCTGTTTCATTTCCTGTAAACGGGCTGCATACTGTTCTTGTGTCCATTTTTCCATGCTGTATACTTCCTTTCCTTATGCGTTCATTTTACTCCTAATACGATTGGATGACAAGTTTATGAAAGGTTGTCTTGGTCAAGAAAGCATTTTTTTACATAATTTTTATAAAAATTTTCATAAAAAAGAACTGTAAGCCATTACAGTCCTGTCAATAAGCAATGATTTCTACGCCTTTCTCGGTGACATAAAGCGTGTGTTCCCATTGGGCCGACAATTTCCCATCACTAGTATACGCCGTCCAATTGTTCTTTTTATCAATATATAAAGTGCTGACTCCCTCATTGATCATCGGCTCGATCGTAAATACCATCCCCGGTGCGATGACCATACCCGTATTCTTGATGCCGACATGATGAACATAAGGGTCTTCATGGAACGCATTGCCGACTCCATGACCGCAGAAATCTGTCACTACACTGTATCCATGTTTGTGGGCATGTTCCTGGATCGCAGCCCCGATATCGCCAAAATGACCCCAGGGGCGAACGGCCTCAATGCCGATCTGCAGACATTCTTTGGTCACATCCACCAGTTTTTGTGCTTCCGGGGACACCTTTCCAATACAGAACATCCGGCTTGCATCCGCATAATGACGATGCACGATCGTCGTACAGTCCACATTGACGATGTCGCCTTCTTTTAATACGATCTTCGAATCCGGGATCCCGTGACAGATCTCGTTGTTGATTGATGTGCAGCAGCTCTTAGGAAATCCCATATACCCCAGACAAGCCGGAATGCCGCCATGGCTTGTGGTATAGTCATAGACCAGCTGATCGATCTCTTCGGTCGTCATGCCCGCATGGATCTTTTCCTGAACCAGATCCAAGACTTCGTTATTGATCTTGGCCGCTTTTTTGATCCAATGGATATCTTCTTCGCTTTTGATCAGATCATGTCCAGGAACGATCTTTCCCTGCAGTTTCAGGACATTGATCGTGTCATCCCATTTCTCATGGCAATGTTTATATTTCTTTCCCGAACCGCACCAGCACGGCGCATTCTTTGACATCATCTTAAAACCCTCTTTCAATCGTTAACATTCTATCTTTGCCCGACATATCCTTATGAACCTGGATCTTGGCGTCCGGAAAATAACTCTTGGCCAAGGCACTCAGTGCTTCCCTTTGATCATAACCGATCTCAAAGGCCAAAAAAGACTGAGAGCGTAAAACTTGATCGGCTTTTTCAAACAGTTCGCGATAAAATTTCAAGCCGTCTTCTCCGCCAAACAAGGCTACATGCGGTTCATAATCCACAACACTGTGTTCCATCTGCTCATGAGATGGAATATAAGGCGGATTGCATACGCAGATATCACAATGCAGATCCCGGTCGATAAACGGATCCAACATATTGCCTACTAAAAATTGAACGTGGCCGTCTAATTTTTCATTATTTTGATAAGCCACATCGATTGCTTTCGAAGAGATGTCGCTGGCAATCACATCCATCTTTCGCTCTTCCAGATTCAAGGTGATCCCAATGGCGCCAGATCCTGTGGCCACATCAAAGACATCGACATGATCCCGGTCGGAAAAATGCTCGTCATAAAGCGAAAGAACCAGTCCCACCAGCTCTTCGGTCTCCGGGCGGGGGATCAGGACATCTTCGTTGACTATAAAATCATATCCATAAAAAGATTCATAGCCTAAGACATAACTTAACGGCTTTCCTTTTTCCATCTCATGGATAGCTTCCAGATAGTCTACGCGGATCTCTTCATCGATCGGTTCTTCCATATCCAGATACAGGTTGATCCCTTTATGTTGGCAAAGCTCGACCATCAAAAGCTGGGCAGCCTGTTCGCCTTGTCCGGCTTTGTATAAGCGTTCTCTTCCTTCTTTGATATATTCGCGGTAATTCACAGTTCTTCTCCTGCCAGTTTCGCCTTTTGGTCCGCCATCTGCAAGGCATTCATCAGATCATCCAAACGCCCGTCAATGATGCGGTCCAGCTGATTGACTGTATAGCCGATGCGATGGTCGGTAACGCGGTTTTGCGGATAATTATATGTACGGATCTTTTCCGCGCGGTCTCCCGTTCCAATCTTGGTCCGTCTTTCGGCTCCGGCTTTTTCATCGATCTCGCGCTGGCGCTCTTCCTTGACACGAGCGGCAATCGTCGCCAATGCCGTAGCCCGGTTTTCATGTTGAGAACGGCCGTCCTGACATTTTACAACGATTCCGGTCGGCTTATGGATGATACGAACGGCCGAATCGGTCTTGTTGATGTGCTGTCCTCCGGCACCTGAAGCACGCATGGTCTCGATTTCCAAATCGTTCATATCGATATCAAAATCTTCTTCATCCAGTTCCGGATAACAAAGCACCGTAGCGGTCGAAGTCTGGATACGTCCCTGGCTCTCGGTCTTAGGAACGCGCTGCACACGATGGGATCCCGATTCAAACTTCAAGATCCCGTAGGCACCCTGACCCGTGATCTTGAACGTGATGATAGAGAAGCCCCCGGCTTCACTGTCTTCAGAATCGGTCACTTCCACTTTCCAGCCTTTGCTTTCGGCATATTTGGCATACATACGGAACAAGTCTCCGGCAAAGATATTGGCTTCATCCCCGCCGGCGGCCCCACGGATCTCCATGAAGGCATTGTGCGAATCGTTTGGATCCTTTGGCACCAGCAACAATTCCAGTTTATCCAGATATTCCTGGATTGCCGGTTCCAAGCGTTCGATCTCGGCATGGGCCAATTCCCGAAGCTCTTTATCATCTTCATTCGCCAATTCTTTCGCATCCGCATATTCGCTTTTTGCCTGTTTGTATTCTTGATACGTCTCTACAATCGGCGTTAATTCATTTTGTTCTCTACCCAGTTTTGCCATCTGTTTACGATCGGATACAACATCCGGTTTCATCATCTCATCATTGATCGCATTATATCGTTCTACGATCGCATCCAATCTTTCTTCCATAGTGGCCATAATCTCAACATCCTTTCAACTTCAACAGTTTAACACAGAAGCCGTCTAAATGACAGTTTAATATCGATTGTGCTACACTGGATGCATGACAAGAAAAAGAAGAACACGATCCCGAAGAAGGATCTCTAGACCTGTATTGATTTTAGGCCTGTTGATTGGCTTGGCGGGCCTTGGCTTTTTAGGTTTGAAACTGACGGAAAACGGTGTCTTTACCGTCATGGCCGTCACAAAAGAAGGCGTCGAGGAACAAGGTGTCTACAAGCATTTTTTGTTTGCCCAGTTCAAGATGGATTCTTTAGATGAAGCGGCCTACATCCAAAGAGAAGATCAAAAAGTCGTGGCATTGTCCGAAGGCTTTGTCAATCTCAACACCAAGTCAAGTTTAGAGAATACCCTCTATACAGTGGACGGCAGCGATGCCGCCGGCTATACCAACGGTGCTTATGGAGCCGATGCCTTATACTTAGACACTTCATCGGATGGAAGTCAGGCGCTGATGCAGATCAGCGGCGTCAAAGCGTGGGTATCTATCGAAGATATCCAGCTGTATCTTTTTGACGAAAGCCTTTCTTGTTCTTACTACTACGTCAGTGAAGGTGTTTTATATCATTTCATCTCCACGGATCTTCTGCAAGGAAACGGAAATACGCTTTCTTTGGAACAGGCACCGGATTTTATGGATGAGGGCGTGATTTATTATTCTTATGATGGAAACTACTTTTACACGGATCTTTCGAAAATGACAGATGATGTCCGCAATGCCTCTCACGAAAATGCCGTCAATCCTGAAGCACATTATAATTTTTATCAGTATGTGCCGCATCGTTCATCGACACATCTGACAAGTGCCGATTATGACTCTTTTTTGGCCGACTATGGGATCAACCAGCAAGCCACAACTTTCCCATGTTCCGACAATCAAAGTGTATTAGTTCAATCTGGCGATCAATTTCTTTCCATACAAGAAGAGATCGGGATCAATGCCTCCATGATGTTTGCGACGGCCGTCAATGAAAGCGGCTATGGACGAAGTGAATATGCGATCGTAAACCACAACTTGTTTGGCCATGCCGCCTATGATGCCAGCCCGGACAGCGCTACCGTCTATTCTTCGATCCAAGATTGTATCTACGAACATGCTTACGGATTTCTTCAGAACGGCTATGCGAATCTGTTAGACTCGCGTTATCACGGTTCCTGGTTTGGCAATAAGGCCAGCGGGATCAATGTGCAATATGCCAGCGATCCGTACTGGGGCGAAAAAGCCGCTCACTTTTATTATCTGTTGGATGCCCACCAAGATTTTGCGGATGCCCAATCGATAGAAATCCAAACATTCCCGGTCGAAAAAAAGATCCCTGTCCTGGATGTCAATAATCCTAAGACGATGCTTTATGTTTATGAACCGGGCGATATGGCCAGCTTTGTGATCCAAGATCAAGTCACGATCGATCATGAAGAATATGTCGTGGTGGCCAGCGAGATGCCGGTAAGCAACGGGCAAATCGATCCGCAGACCCCTTATGATCATGCCCAGGGGCTCGTTTTACGAAAAGATCTCCCATAAGATCCATTTTTTTCTTCCCTCTTTCGTATTTATTAATAGAGCGAAAGAAAGGAGCAAAAAAAAGTGGAAAAGAACCCACAGATTTCATCTGAGTTACTTCTCCAAAACGAGAGGAACAAGTACGATGAAGCCTGTAAAAAAGTATTGAGTTTCAAATGTATTCTTGCCTGGATCTTAAAAGATGTTTTAGAAGAATGTCAAGAAATGGATCTCTCAGAAATCCAGAAAGGAATTGAACCTTGGAATCCTCATGAAAAGATCATTGGACTCAACATAGAAGATGAATTTGTCAACCATTCCCGCATCTATTTTGATTTGGTTTTTCTGGTCGTCTTTCACAAGCAGATGACCATCATCAATATAGAAGCCCAAAGCTCGAAGGTTGCCTATCATTTGAAAAATCGTGCTTTATACTATGGCTGTCGCTTGATTGACCGCCAAAAGAACCATCCTCTCGGATTTAGAGGATCCAACTTTGATGATCTGTATAAAGTTGCGACGATTTGGCTTAGAAACGATCAACCGCTAAGTCAAAAAGAAGGCAGGAAGATCATTCGAACGTTGGATCTGATGACGATCGCGTTCCTACATCCGTTAAACGAAATTGCGATCCAGTCGCAAAATCCCAGTGCTCAGGAATTATTGTCGATCTTGTTTGTCTCTCAAGAATCTTATGAAACGAAGAAACAAATCCTTGAAGAAAGATATGGTATACTAGTGTCAGAAGAGATAGAAAAGGAGTTGAGAAATATGTGTACATTCAGTGAAGGATTATGGAACCAGGCATGGG
>NZ_CALVBG010000070.1 GCF_944325745.1 uncultured Faecalicoccus sp.
TTTTGCGCATTTCCGCAATGAAAAATCAAGCATTTCATCTTGAAAGAAATTTTCATCGTCGTATAATTAAATCAAGTCATAATTTCAAAAAATAAGAGTAGTAAGGAGAGAAAATTATGGAAATTTTGAAATTGTTGGGGATCCTGATCGTCATTGTTGGATTCATCCTCAAGTTGGATTCCATTTTGATCATCATGGTCGCCGCCGTTGTGACAGCGTTAGTTTCCGGTATTGACCTTGTCACTTTTTTGGAAACATTAGGATCGAGTTTTGTTTCGAACCGAAGCATGTGTACATTTATCATTGTACTGGTCCTGACAGGAACATTGGAACGAAACGGCTTGAAACAAGCGGCTGCCGAGTTTATGGGAAAATTTAAAAATGCCTCTGCCGGTTTGATCGTCGGAATTTACGGAATTATTCGCCTGATCTTTGGAGCATTCAATATTAGTGTCGGTGGAGCTGCCAGCTTTATTCGTCCTATCGTTATGCCTATGGCACAAGCTATCGTAGAAAAGGATGGACATCCTATTGCCGATGAATATTTGGAACAGTTGAAAGGAATGTCCAGCGCTATGGATAACGTGGCTTGGTTCTTTGGGCAAGTATTGTTTGTCGGAACCAGCGGCATGCTCTTAGTGCAATCTACCTTGGCGGATCTAGGTTATGAAGTGGCATTGATCGATCTGGCCAGCGTACAGATCCCAGTGGCATTGACCGCAACGGTTGTGGCAATCGTTTATTATTTCTTGAAAGACAGACGATTGGCCAAGAAATATGCAGGAGGTGCTAAGTCATGACAAACCCTGTTGAATTTTTCATGAGTGTTGATGTTTCACTTTCGGATAAACTCTTAGAGATCTTGTATTTTGTGATTGGTTTGATCGCAATTTATGTGGCAATTCGCAATCTGAACGATAAGACCAATGAAAAAAGATTGGGGACATTCATCTTTTGGTTCTTGTTAGGGTTGATGTTTGTGATTGGCAAATGGATTCCGCCGATGTTTACCGGAATCTTGATGGTCCTGATGGTTTTGAGCCCGATCTTTAAACAGGTGAAGGCAGGCAATGAACCAAGTCCAACACCGGAAGAAATGCAGAAAAACTACAAAAAGATCGGATACAAAGTGTTTGTACCGGCACTTTCCATCGGAGCCTTTGCGTTATTTGCCGCTTTATTCACTACGATTTCACCAATCTTTGGAATGGGAGTCGGTGTGATTGTCGGAATCATTTTATTGATGATCTTTTCCAAAGACAACACGCCTAAAGTATTCTTAAATGACGGACGCCGTATGTTAGATATCGTGGGACCGCTCAGTATGTTGCCGACGTTGTTGGCTGCTTTAGGTGCAGTCTTTACCACGGCAGGTGTGGGGGATGTGATCTCCAGCTTAGTGACCAATATCATTCCTGAAGGAAACGTAGCTTTCGGTATTATCGTTTATGCCGTGGGTATGGCTTTATTCACCATGGTTATGGGGAATGCCTTTGCGGCCATTACCGTAATGACGGTGGGTATCGGGGCCCCGTTTGTATTGGCTTACGGTGCGGATCCGGTCATTATCGGATCTTTGGCGCTGACTTGCGGATACTGCGGTACTTTGTGTACACCGATGGCGGCCAACTTCAATATCGTTCCGGTAGCGGTTTTGGAGATGAAAGATGATTATGGGGTAATCAAGAACCAGGTCTTGATTGCGGCCATTATGCTTGTTGTGCAGATCATCATGATGATTGTTTTATCTTAGAATGATTAGAAAGGCTTTATTATGAAAAAAATATTGATTACTGGATTTGATCCTTTTGGCGGTGAAAAAATCAATCCAGCTTATGAAGCGGTAAAACTATTGCCTGATCAGATCGCCGGTGCAGAAGTAATCAAACTGGAAGTGCCGACAGTATTTGGGAAAGGACCTCAAAAAACGGTGGATGCCATTGAGGAATATCAACCAGACTATGTTTTATGCATCGGACAGGCGGGAGGACGCTCGCAGCTTACTCCTGAGTTTGTCGGTATCAACTATGTGCAGGCCCGTATTCCGGACAATGAAGGAAATCAACCGATGAACCAGCCGTTAGTGGAAGGGGCTCCGGCTGCCTATTTTGCGACGATCCCGGTTCATGCGATGGTCGAAGAAATGAAGAAGGGCGGAATACCGGCATCGGTTTCTTTTACAGCGGGAACTTATGTCTGCAACGCGATGCTGTATTGTGTGATGCATGCCTTAGCGACAAAACACCCAACGATCAAGGGAGGATTTATGCATGTGCCTTATGCGACGGAACAAACTGTCAACCAGCCGGCAGGAACGCCTGGTATGAATCTTTCTGATATCGCCAAAGGAATTGAATTGGCGGTCAAGGCTATTGTCGAAAATGATGTCGACATTCAAACAGTGGGAGGAGAAACGCATTGATCTTTTCTCCGAATGCGTTGACTGAAGATATTTTAGCTTCTGGCATTGAATGGAAGACGAGTGAAGCACAACTTTTTGAAGATCTTCCTGCTCTTTCCAAAAAGTATGCTAAGATTCGTCCGCATATTCAATCGCAGATCAAGCCTTTGACCACTTGTGTCGCTTCGGGTCCGAATAAAATATTTATGGGCGATTTTGTATTGAAACAAAACAAGGACTATACCAATATTACGATTCCCAAAGGGATCGATGTGGTCAAGGTCAATATTCCTGTTCATTCGCAGTTGACTTTGCCCGCGAAGGTCGCCAAGGTTCGAAAACGTTTTTACCATGAATGGTTACCCTCTAGTGGATATCGCTCTTTTAAAGAGTGGAACGACTTGGAAGTTTATCATTATCGGCGACGTTATTTTCGCAAATCACGTAAAATGATCATGGAATTATGGTTTTTGATTGAAAAGAGTGAAAATTATGAAAATTGATCCACAATCATCGGTCATCTATGCGGCTTATGGCAGCAACTTAGATTTGAAGGCCATGGCTAAGCGTTGTCCGGATGCGAAGCAGCTTTCCAAAGGAATCTTGTCGGATTACAAACTGGTCTTTGGGGCAAAAGGATTTTTGGATGTCGTTCCTTCGCGCGGAGATCGTGTACAAGTGGGAGTGTATGCAGTTTCTACGGATGATTTAAAAATATTAGATGAATACGAAGAATATCCGGATCTTTATGATCGGATCCCGTTAACGATCCATACAGAAAAGCTGGGTGATCTCGAGGCCTTGGTTTATGTGATGCAGCCGTATACAAAACAACAGCTTCCCACCGAAGCGTATTGGAAAACGATCACTCAGGGCTTTGAAGATTATGGCTTTGATGTTTCTGATCTTGAACGGGCTCGTCATTGTGTGGAGTAGAGACATTCTGAACGGAATGTCTCTTTTCTTTATGAAAACGATTTCATTTCATTGAAAAAATGCTATAATATGCTCGTAGATTTAGGAGGATTTCTTTATGTCACTGGTACAAGAAAGATATGAAAAATGGGTCAACCATCCAAATTTGGATCCTCGTTACAAGGACGATTTGGCAAATATGACCGAAGAAGAAAAAAATGATGCGTTCTATACGCTGATCGAGTTTGGAACGGCAGGTATGAGAGGTCTTTTGGGACCGGGAACCAATCGAATCAACATTCATACGATTCGTAAAGCCACCCAAGGCTATGCCAACTATATTCAAAAAGCGGGGGCAGGGGCTTGTCAGGCAGGTATTGCGATTGGCTATGATAATCGTCACATGTCTCAGGAATTGGCATTTGACTGTGCTGACTTGTTGGCAAAAAATAATATTCGTTCCTATGTTTTTGAATCTTTACGTCCCACTCCGGAATTGAGTTTTGCGGTTCGCCATCTTCATTGTTTTGGCGGGATCATGATCACAGCCAGCCACAACCCGAAAGAATATAACGGTTATAAACTTTATGACGATAAAGGTTGTCAGCTGGTTCCGGCGTTAGCCAGCCAGGTGATCGGAGAAGTCAACGCGATTGAAGATGAACTTGCGATCGATGCTCAATGTTCGGATGAACAAAAGAAATTAGTTACGGTCATTGGAAAAGATGTTGATGAAGAATACTACAAGAATGTTTTGAGCATTCAATTGAATCCGGATGTTAAAAAGGATATCAAGATCGTATTCTCACCAGAACATGGGACAGCAAACATTCCGGTTCAGGAAGTTTATAAACGTGCCGGATATACTTGTATCCCTGTTGTAGAACAATGTACACCCGACCCAGATTTCTCCAATACGCCAACGCCAAACCCAGAACAGCCGGGAGCTTATGAACTGGCGCTGAAATACGCTAAGGAAAACGATGCCGATGTGATCTTGGTTTGCGATCCTGATGCTGACCGTATGGGAGTGGGTGTCAAACACAACGGTGAATATGTGGTTTTGACCGGAAATCAATCGGGTTCCGTAGAAATTGAATACATCTGTTCGCAGTTGAAAGAAAAGGGACTGATGCCAGAACATCCTGTGATGTTCAATACGGTCGTAACGAGTGATCTTGGGGAAAAAGTAGCTGCTGACTACGGTGTGGAAACAGAGAAAACTTTGACCGGCTTTAAGTTTATCGGTGAAAAAGTTGCGAAATATGAAGTGACCCATGAGAAGAATTATGTATTTGGCTATGAAGAATCTTACGGATCTTTGATCAAACCATTTGTTCGCGATAAAGATGCTCCGCAAGCTTGTTTGATGTTGGCTGAAGCGGCCAGTTTCTATAAACAACAAGGAAAAGACCTCGTGGATGTATTGGACAGCTTGTATGAACGTCATGGCACTTATGAAGAAAGTCAAGTGGCTTTGACATTGTCCGGAGAAGCGGGAGCGAATCGAATCAAAGAGATCTTAGCGGATCTGCGAAAAGATGCCCCGGCACAGATCAATGGAGTCAAGGTCGTTCGCAGCGAAGACTATAAAGAGTGTACGATCAAAGAAGGAGATACAGTGACGGAACTGACGGGATTCACAAAATCGGATGTCTTAAAATATTATTTGGAAGACGGAAGCTGGATCGCAGTTCGTCCAAGCGGAACGGAACCAAAATGTAAGTTCTATTATTGTATCAAGGGAAGCTCAAAAGAAGATGCCCATGAAAAGACCGTTGCTTATCAGCAGGCCATGAAAGAATTGACAAACAGCTAATAGAAAAGTACCGCCGATGTGAAGGCGGTACTTTTTTCGATCAATCCAGATTTTGCAGGAAGTGTTCGATGCGATCACAAGCCTCTTTCAAGTGATCGATACTATATGCATAAGAGATGCGAATAAAGCCTTCGCCGTGTTCACCGAATGCATTGCCAGGAACACAGGCGACTTTTTCTTTTTCCAAGAGTTTTTCACAGAACTCTTCACAAGTCATGCCGGTTTTTTGAATGTTCGGGAAAACATAGAACGTGCCATGCGGCATATTTGTGTCCAGCCCCATTCGATTGAGACGGTTGACCAATAAATTTCTTCGATTCAAGTAATCGTTGCGCATGCGGATGACATCATCCAATCCGTGGGTCATCGCTTCAATGGCCGCATATTGTGCCTGTGTCGGAGCGGACATGATCACATATTGATGGATCTTTGTCATTGCATCAGAAACCTCTTTATTTGCTAGGGCATAACCCAGACGCCATCCTGTCATCGCAAAAGCTTTGGAGAATCCGTTTACGACAATGATTTGATCG
>NZ_CALVBG010000071.1 GCF_944325745.1 uncultured Faecalicoccus sp.
TAATCAAATCCCAGTCCGCCATCGAAAGTGGATTTTGTGACATTCGGGAAATCCGTTGAATCTTCGGCAATCAACATGATGCTTCCATTGTGAGCTTCATTGAGCATGTAATTCATGCGTTTCATAAAATCACAGGCGCCCTCATTCACACCATTGTTTTTATTGCCATGCCAGTAAATGGCATTGCTGATGGCATCCATGCGCAATCCGTCAAAATGATAGACTTCCAGCCAGAAATTGGCGGCACTCATCAAGAAAGATCGAACTTCTTCTTTCCACAAGTTAAAATTCAATGTATCCCATTGTGAATTGGCGTCTTCTTCACGATCATATTCATAAGTAGGCGTTCCATCAAATAAACGCAAAGCATAATCGTCACGAACAAAATGTACAGGAACGAAGTCCATAATAACCCCGATACCGGCTTTATGAAGTTCATTGACAAAGTGCATCAGCTGCGCATTGGTTCCATAACGAGAAGTGCTGGAGAAATATCCTGTACATTGATATCCCCACGAGCCATCAAAAGGATATTCATTCAACGGCATGACTTCTACATGGGTATAGTGCTTCTGTTGACAATGAATGATCAATTCCTGAATAATCTGATCATAGTGGACAAAGTCGACCATATCTTCATCTTTGATCCAGCTTCCCACATGGATCTCATAAATATTAACTGGCGAATCGAAACCTTTGTTTCGTTTTTTCATCCATTCCTGATCTTCCCAGGCATCAAATTTTAAAGAAGAGATGATGCTGGCGTTGTTCGGACGAAGTTCACTATAAAAAGCGTAAGGATCGGACTTATCAACAACTTCGCCATTGGCTCGTGTGACTCTGAATTTATAAGAATCCCCTTCTTTGGCGGACTTGCTGGTGCAGGTCCAGATGCCCTGATCATCCTTTTTCATCACATTCTTTTTCGGATCCCAATCGTTAAAGGTTCCTACGACACTGATCGCCTGTGCGTGCGGAGCCCATACACTGAATTCTACGGATTTGGGTTTGATATGAGCACCAAAAATATTATAAGCTCTGAGTTCTCGACCTTCGAAAAAGGCTTTTGTTTTTTTATGGTCCATTTTAAGACCTCCTTAATTCATGCTTATATTTTACAACGCTTTATCAGGATAGAAAAGGTGCTTTTTTGGAAAAATGTGAACGTTTACACAAACTTTGGAATTTGTCCAAGTCAAAAAAAGAAGGCTCAGCAGCCTTCAACTTCCTTTAATCGATTTTTATATTCTTGAAGGATCTTGACCAGATCATCATATGTTTCCAGCGATGAGCATTGATTTTTGAACGCTTTGGCACATGGCAATCCTTTTAAATACCAGGAAGCCAGTCCCCGCATTTCTTTCATCGCTACCGTTTCCGATTTTGTCTTGATCAGTCCCTGGGCATGTTCTAAACAAATATGGATCCGGTCTTCGATCGAATAATCATGATGTCGTCCAATCAAAGAATCAACACATTCCTGGATCAAAAAAGGATTCCCGATGATCCCGCGTCCAATCATGACCGCATCACACCCCGTCTGATCCATCATGCGATGAAAATCATCGACCGAACGCACATCGCCATTGCCGATCACCGGGATCGAAACCGCTTCTTTTACCTTCCTGATATACGTCCAGTCGGCCTTCCCCTCATACATTTGCGAACGTGTTCGGCCATGGACAGTAATCGCTTTTACCCCGGCTTCTTCTAACGCTTTTGCGAGCTCGACACAGTTGATATGATCTTGATCAAAACCGATCCGCATTTTGACAGTCACCGGCTTGGAAACAGCCTTCACAACTTTTGCCATCAAATCTTTGGCATATTCGATATCCTTCATTAAATAACTGCCCGCCTGAGCTTTGATCACTTTATTGACAGGACAGCCCATATTGAAATCGATGATATCGCACTGGGTGTTTTGATCCAAGTATTTGACGCCAAACAAGACGGATTCTTCATCATGGCCGAAAAGCTGAAAACTGACCGGGTGTTCATCCGGATCGCATTCACACATCGCAAACGTCTTTTGCGAAGCGTAATATAGAGCTTTATCACTGACCATTTCATTACAGACCAAGCCGGCTCCAAATTTTTTGGCGATGCGGCGGAAAGCGATGTTGCTGACGCCGGCCAAAGGCGCGACAACGACAGGATTATCGATCTTGATACTTCCGATCTCAAAGCCTTTCATCTAAGATCTCCTGCAGTTCTTCTTCACTGAATGAATAGCGCTCATTACAGAAATTACATGTGATTTGAGCTCCGTGATCTTCTTCGATCATAGCTTGCAGATCCTCTTTTTTCAAAGTCGATAAAGCTCTTGCCATGCGCTCTTTTGAACAAGGACAATCAAAACGAACCGGTTTCGATTCCAAGATATGTGCATCTTCAAATAAATCTTTGGCAAGCTGTTCTAAAGACACATCATCATATTCCGCAATGATCGTGCTCATAGGTTTCAAGCCTTCGATCACATGTTCACAAATTGAAATGTCAGTTTCTGTCGCATCCGGCAGCACCTGCAAGATCAAAGCCCCGGCACTCACCACATTCCCGGTGGGATCGACCAGAACGCCGACGCTGACGGCAGTCGGCGTCTGTTCACTTTTCGTAAAATAGAATGCGAAATCTTCTCCAATCTCACCGCTGACAAGCTCTACCGTTCCCGAGAAATTCTCCTGCATTCCCAGATCTTTGGTGACTGTCAATGTCCCCTGGGTCCCGACAACCGCGCCGACATTCAATTTTCCGGCTTCTTTAAATTCAGTATCCACATGAGGGTTCGAACAAAACCCGCGCACGCTGCCGTCATGATAGGCATCTACAATGATCGAGCCAATCGGTCCATGACCGTTGATGGAGATCGTCAGCATCTCTTTTTCATCCTTTAACATGCTGCCCATCAAAGAGCCCACCGATAAGGTCCGTCCCAAAGCAGCACAGGCACAAGGATAGAGATCAAAACGATCTCTGGCTTCCTGAACTAGATCGGTACTGCGGATCAAATACAAGCGGACATGATCTTGGCAGACCAGCGCTTTACATATCGAATCATTCATTTTCTTTCCTCCAAAAGAAAAGACGTATTACACGTCTTTTTTCTTTGTCAATTCACTCAATGCATCATCCAGATCTTTTTGTTCTACACCGGTCTTCTTATTCGGGATCGGTGGAACATCCGGTTGAGGCTGTTCAGGTTTTGGTTCCGGCTTTGGTGCATGAGGATCTTCCAGAGAACCATAATTCATCAAATTATTGATCTCTTCATTCGTCAAAGTTTCGTGCTCGAATAGATTTTTAGCGATCAAATCTAACAGTTCGCGATTTTCGGTTAAGATCTGACGGCACTGTTGATGACAGGCATCGACAATTGCGCGAACTTCTTTATCGATCTCATCCGCAACCCCATCGGAGTAAGAGCTTCCTTGTGTATAATCTCTTCCTAAGAAGACGTTGCCTTGCGGATCCGCATACTGGATCGGACCTAAAGAGGACATCCCATAAACGCGAACCATGTTTTTGGCGATTTTCGTCAACTGTTCAATATCGTTGACCGCCCCGGCACTGACTTCGCCAAATACGATTTCTTCTGCCGTTCGGCCTCCTAATAAACCTGTAATGCGGGCAATAAATTCACTCTTGCGGTGGAAATATTTTTCTTCCCGCGGCGTCATCAAGTTATAACCGCCCGCTTCTCCACGAGGGATGATCGTTACCTTTTGTACCATATCCGCATCTTCCAGCTTCAACCCGATGACCGCATGGCCCGCTTCATGGTACGATACAAGCATCTTATCCTTTTCCGTATATTTTTTACTCTTCTTGGCCGGTCCCATCATGACACGGTCAATTGCTTCATCAAGATCTGTCATCGTGATCTGAGTTTCTTTATTCCGGACCGCTAAGATGGCTCCTTCATTTAAGACATTGGCCAAGTCAGCCCCTGAGAATCCCGGTGTTCGACGCGCCAGATTTTCCAACGATACATCGGAAGCCAATTTCTTGTTTCGGGCATGGACTTCCAAGATTTCTTTACGACCTTTAACATCCGGCAGATTGACCGTAACACGGCGATCAAAACGGCCGCTTCGCAATAAAGCCGGGTCCAAAACGTCTGGACGGTTGGTCGCGGCAATCACCACGATCCCGATATTATCGGTCATCCCATCCATTTCTACCAGCAGCTGGTTCAAAGTTTGTTCACGTTCGTCGTTACCGCCGCCCATGCCGGCACCACGCTGACGACCCACGGCATCGATCTCATCGATAAAAACGATGCAAGGAGCACTCTTTTGCGCATTCTTGAACATATCACGAACACGGCTGGCTCCGGTTCCGACAAACATTTCAACAAAATCCGATCCAGAGATAGAAAAGAATGGTACATTGGCTTCTCCGGCCACCGCTTTGGCAAGCAAGGTCTTACCGGTTCCCGGAGGCCCGACCATCAAGATCCCCTTAGGGATATGGGCTCCCATATCGGTGAACTTCTTCGGACTTCGCAAATAATCGATGATTTCTTTGACTTCTTCTTTTTCTTCCTCACATCCGGCTACATCGCGGAATCTAGTTTTGACATTGGTTTCCACGCGTGCTTTGGATTTGGCAAACTCAAACGCTTTATTACTGCTGCCGCCACCCATTTTGGCAAACATGATGTAAAAGAAGACCCCGATGATCACCAACGGCAAGATGTTTCCTAACAGAGTGATCCAGATACTGGACTGGCTAGGATCCTGCACCGTGATCTGACCACCGTTTTCCGTCAAAGTATCTTCCAACCATTCTAAATTCGCTTCCGAATTCGGAATGATCACACTGTACTGCATATTCGAATCGCCGTCTTGGAGAACACCATCGACATGAATGATCGATGTCGAGATCGATACTTTGGTATCTCCAAACCGGGCATCTTCAGCTATTTCTTTAAATTGTGTATAATTCATTGTTCGTGTCGATCCCTGAGAACTGTAGAAAAACAGAGACAGGACGATCAAAACCACAAACAAAGTGGGCAAATAATTGATCCATTTTTTCATAGGCATCCTCCTATCTAACGATAGACTTCAGGTTTCAGCACTCCTATATACGGTAGATTCCGATATTTTTGATTATAGTCCAAACCATAACCCACCACGAATTCATCGGGGACACGAAAACCAATATAATCGGCTTCGATCTCCACAACACGGCGTTCCGGTTTATCCAATAAGCTGACAACTTTGACATCGGCAGCCCCTTTTCTTTTTAAAAGCTTCTTCACTTCACGAAGCGTTCTTCCTGTATCGACGATATCTTCTACGATCAAGACTTCGCGCCCCTTACAAGAAAGATCCATATCTTTATCAATACGTACATCACCGATCGATTCGGTGCCATCATAGGAACTCACTGACATAAAGTCGATCTCACAAGGAAAAGTAAACCGTTTGATCAGTTCTGCCATAAACGGTACGCTGCCTTTCAACAAGCCGACGATGACCGGCACTTGTCCGCGTTTCTGGTAATCGGCTTCAATTTGAGCAGCTAATTCTTTACAGCGTTCATTGATCTGGGTTTCTTCAATCAAAACCTTTTGAATATCTTGACTAATCATCCAAAAGTCCTC
>NZ_CALVBG010000072.1 GCF_944325745.1 uncultured Faecalicoccus sp.
GATCAGTTTGAGGACGATACTCTGAACGCCTATATGGATAAGATCTTTGATGCCATGTTGGACTGTGTCGATAAAGGATTGAATACGATCGGCAAACTGCCGGGATCCTTAGAAATCGACCGCGTCGCCTCTGCCTTGAATCAAAGTGCTCACAGCTGTGATGATCCGATTGAAAGAAAAAGTCTTCTTTTGGCAAGCTATGCCTATGCTGCCAGTGAAGAAAATGCCGGTGGCGGCATGGTGGTCACCGCCCCGACCATGGGAAGCTGCGGTGTCTTGCCTAGTCTTCTCTATCATTATTATTATGACGAACAATATCCAAAAGATACTTTGATCCAAGGCTTGAAGGTGGCAGGACTGATTGGAAACTTGATCCAGCATAACGCAACGATTTCCGGAGCCAAAGCCGGCTGTCAGGCCGAAGTCGGTGCTGCCTGCAGTATGGGGGCCGCTTTTGTGAGCTCCTGTAATTTTGAAAACAATCAGCAGATCGAATGCGCTGCCGAGATCGGTCTTGAGCACCATTTGGGTTTGACTTGCGATCCGGTAGGCGGTTATGTCATGATCCCTTGTATCGAAAGAAATGCCGTTGCCAGCTTGCGGTCTTTGGATGCAGCCCGATTAGCCAAATACCTTCGCAACGTCAAGAAAAATCGGGTCAGCTTTGATATGGTCGTTAAGACGATGAATCTAACCGGAAGCAAATTGCCCTTCGAGCTGAAAGAAAGTGCCTTAGGAGGCCTGGCAATCGTCGTCCCTACAAAAAAGAACGGCTAAAACCGTTCCAATAAAAGAAAGATGATCGGTAAAGTGATCATACTGAATAATGTTGAAACAAAAATGATCTTGGATGCAAATTCAGGATCTTTTTCATATCTTTGTGCCAACATCGCCGTTGTACTGGCTGCCGGCATAGCCGATAACAGAACACAGACATTTCGAACCATCGGATCTACCGGTAAAAAAATCAAGATCAGAAACAAGATCATTGGAATCACCAAGAGCCGCAACCCGCTATACAATAAAGAAAGCTTGTCTCCGATTTGATCCTTCGGCACATCACTCAAGATCCCGCCGATCACGATCATGCTTAAGGCGGTATTGCAGTTGCCGATGGCCGCAATCGTCGAATCTAAAAAATCAGGCAGATGAAGATCAAACATTCCTAAGACCATGACCACGACCCCGATGTATATGGCGACAATACAAGGATTGGTCATGACCTTGCGAATCACTTCTTTTCGATCTTGGCCGTCTGTATATAATGATAGGCCATAGCTCCACATGCAGATCCTTTGCGGAATCAAAAAAATGGAAGCGTATAAAAGTCCTGTCGCTCCAAAGGCACTTTGGGTGACCGGCATCCCCATAAATCCGGCGTTGGAGACCATCGTCCCATACTGTAAAGAAATCTTGCGATCATCATGGATCTGATTCCAGCACGTTGCACAAAAGATCCAATGGATCCCTTGGATCCCGATCGAGATCAAAAAGATCAAAGCCATCGAGACCAGAAGATCCTGATCCACTTCGATCTCAAAAGACTGGATCGTCGCACAAGGAAGAACGATCCATAATACGATGTTGGTCAGCTGTTTTCGGGTATGTGCCGAAAAATATCCCAGTTTTGATAAAACAAAACCGACCAGGATCAACAAAAATATCTCCAGCTGTAATGAGAACAAGATCTTCCCTCCTTAAAAAAGACCGCAGAGAGTTTTCTTTGCGGTCACTTTTCTAAAATCCTTTTAAGTATTTTTCAAACTTTCTTCTTTGAACATAATAGGAAATCACTAAGATGACCAAAGAGACATCGAACATGACAGGCAGCCACATCTTCAACAAGATACACATCACAAAGCTGGCAACATCCATATAGATATAATCTTTCAGCTGTTCATAGCTTTTTAAAAGACGCACCTTGATCCTCATATTCCGATAGAAGAAAACCAGTGCAATCGCTCCGACGATCGCATCCACGCTGAAGTTCACAACAAACTCTTGTGCAAGGATGGCCCGCAAGAAGAACAAGATCAGGGTTCCTGTCACAACGATTACGATCCCAGATAACTGGAATTTTGCCTTGTCTTCCTTCAGCAGATTTTCTTTCATTTTTTTGAACGATTGGCTTTTCGCCCAAGAGCGTACTTCTTTTCCCAAGTTTTTATCGAGCTTCCATTCAAGCCCCTCTTCCTTTGCCTTCTCTACTTGTTCCAAATAGTAGTTCGCATAGATGTTGCGAAGGGCCGGATTGGATTCTTTTTTCTCGATCACTTTTAAGATATCAATAAACTGTCGCTCTTCATCTCCCGCATCAGGCATCGGATGATGCGGGTTCAGCCAAGAATATTGTTTAAGATCGATCATTCAAAAACTGCTTTCTGTGCCTCGTCGATTTCAATGTTTGTGCTGAAGTAAGCTTTCAAAGCTTCAATCGCATAACCCGTATCCTTGATTCCGGCGGTTTCATAGCTGGAATGCATAGCCAGCTGCGGCAAGCCGATATCTACGGCATGTACACTGACTTGTGTATTTGAAAGGTTTCCTAATGTGGAACCTCCAACGACATCGGAACGGTTTGCGAATGTCTGCAAAGGAACACCCGCTGTGTTACAGATGCAAGTGAACAAAGCACGACTGAAGGCATCGGTTGTATATTTCTGGTTTGCACTTTCTTTGATCACTGGTCCTTTGTTCATCATTGAGCAATTGACCGCATCGGTTTTTTCAGGATGGTTCGGATGTACCGCATGCGCATTGTCGCAGCTGACCAAGAAAGACTTGCTGACGGCCTGATAGTAATCTTCCGCATCTTTTCCCAATCCTAAATTGATGCGCTGCAATGTATCGTACAAGAAAGTAGACATTGCACCTTGTTTCGTGTTGGATCCAACTTCTTCATTATCAAATACACAGCACACATTAACGGCATGCGCGTTTTCTGTTTCCAGGAATGCTTTCAAAGAAACAAAAGCGCATTGTAAGTCATCCAATTTTGGTGTAGAAACAAATTCATCTTTCAATCCCCAGATCACTGGTTTTTGACGATTCACCAAGAATAGATCTTTTGCCAAGATCTGATCCACTTCTACACCTAATTCATCGGCAACCATTTTATCAAAGTCACCTTTTTTCAATTCTCCCGTTGAGAACAATGGACAAAGGTCGATTTGGCGGTTGTATTTATAGCCATCGTTGATATTGCGGTTAAAGTGGATCGCAACGTTCGGAATGATCAAAATGTCTTTGTCGATATAAAGTAAGCGGCTTTCGATCTTATTGCCTTCCTGCACTAAAACACGTCCGGCAACGCTTAACGGACGATCGAACCAAGTAGAATCGATCATGCCTCCGTAAGCCTCTACATCTAAACGAAGGTATTCGTTGGGTCCGGTTAATTCCGGAACGCTCTTTACCTTATATGTAGGAGAATCCGTATGAGCGGCTGTCATCTGGAAATGATAATCGTCCAGGATGCTTCCTAATTTGAAAGCGATGATACTGGAATGATTGCGGATCGTATAATATCCTTCACCCTTTTCCAATCTCCAAGGCTCTCCTTCTGGCAAATATGTGAAGCCAGCTTCTTCCAAATAATCACGTACCGTTTTTACGGAGTGAAACATACTTGGACTGTTCTGGATAAAATCAATTAGTTCTTTTGAAATTTCAATATTATTCATGATAATTCCTCCTTCCCATATTCTAAACTATCCGACTGGAAAACTCAAAAAGTATTGCACAAAAAGAAAACGATTCCCGAAGGAACCGTTTTGAATCATTTTGATTAAGCGTTAGCGCCGTCTCTTTCGTCCTGTTTTCTACGGATAACAGGGAAGATCAAACCTAACAGAGTCAGAACGATTGGCGTTACAACGTTCAAGAACATTGTGAATGGATCTGGTGAATACATTCCTAATACAGAACATACTAATACAACTAAGAAACACCAAATACCGAATACTTTACCAATTCCTCTGTTCTTAACAAATTTGTATGCACGAGGGAATTTTTCATCAGCCACTTTACGAAGCATAAAGTAAGCAAAGAATACCCACAAATAACGAAGTGGCATACATACAGAGTTCAATTTGTTCAACTGTGCCAATACAGCAGCAGCACCTGGAACAACAGTCTGCGCAACGATAATAGCACCAGACAAGATCACTACCATCCAGATACCGTTAACAAAAGCACCATATTTGTTTTTCTTCAACAATTGTTTTGGAACACTCTGGCTTGTGATCGGGTCTTCCAACAACATACGAAGTGGAGCATCGATACTTACAACCAATGTTGAGAACTGACCGATTGCGTTACATGCAGCGTAAACGATCATCAACAAGTTACCTACACCGTAGTATTCACCCAATTTCTGGAATGCGATATAAGCACCGTTGGCAATGTAAGATTCCTGAGCTTCCGCACTGGCGAATACAACTTCTGGATCGAACATCATACCCATAGCGATCGTACCGAAGATAGCACATACGATAACCATGATTGCCGCAAAGATCATACTCTTAGGGAATTCACGAGCTGGATCGCCTTCCATCTTGTTAACATATGGAGAGATCTTTTCGATACCACCCACCGCAAATACTAAGATTGACAAGTTTGTGAAGTAACTTACATCGAATGTTGGAATCAGATTGTCTAAGCTGAAGTCCATGTTTACAAATCCACCGTTCGGATTGATCACTGGAGCAGCAAACATCATCAAGATGTAAAGAATACTCATAACAAACATACTAGAACCAGCTAAAGTAGCCAATTTCTTCAATGGGTTCAAACCACGGCTTGCTACCCAGCAGAAGAACAAGAATACGACGAATGTCGCAAGCTGAACATACAATGTTGGGAACGTATCATATGTTTCGGCATTCTGGAACACCATCCAGCTCAACGCTTTCAGACCACCAGAACCTTTTGAAGCAATGTACGTAACGTGACATGCCCAATACGTCCAACCAGCATAGTAACCTACTTTAGAACCTGCTGTTTCCTGAACCCAAGAGGTAACACCTCCGCCAAGATCCTTGAATGCAGAACCTAATTCACCAACCATCAATGCATATGGTACGAAGAATAGGACGAACATCAAGATCCAAGAGAACATTACCTGGATTCCGTTGAAGTACATGTAACCATTTACGACGTTACCAAATCCCCATAGAGTGGAGAAGCACATAAATGCTAGCATGTACCACTTGATTTTCTTTTGAGAATTATCCACTATTTACACTCCTTTCCCAAAGCAAACAAGTATATATATAATCACATATTTTTGCGTAATTGTCAAAAAACGGTGAAGTATTTCGCTATTTTATCCAAAAAGTGAAAACGAACCCTCAATAAATACAAGAAGAATCCAGCGCTGAAATCAAAAAAAAAGCCGCTGTTTCCAGCGGCAATGATTCATCCGTTAAAAATTAACCAATGATTTCAGTAACGTTTCCGGCACCTACAGTGTGTCCACCTTCACGAATAGAGAACTTAGTTCCGTTTTCGATAGC
>NZ_CALVBG010000073.1 GCF_944325745.1 uncultured Faecalicoccus sp.
CTCTTCCGATCTCCTTAATCGGAAACATTATAGCACGATTACCCTATAACGCAACCCTGCCTTGCCCCAGCCGAAATAGAAAGGAAATGAATCGTATGAGCACACCCCATAATTCAGCCCATCCTGGTGAGATTGCTCCCGTCGTCTTGATGCCGGGAGATCCTTTGCGCGCCAAGGCCATCGCCCAGAAATATCTGAAGGATCCCCTCTGTTTTAACAGCGTCCGCAACATGCTTGGTTATACCGGTACCTATAAAGATCAAAAGATCTCTGTCATGGGTTCCGGCATGGGAATGCCCAGTATCGGCATCTATTCTTATGAACTCTTTCATTTTTATAACGTGGAAAAAATCCTTCGTGTTGGCTCTTGCGGCGCCTATAGTCCGGATCTGTATTTACGAGATGTTTTACTGATCGATTCCGCATGGTCAGAGTCTTCCTATGCCAAAAGCCAATCCAATGATCCAAGATCGATACAGTTTCCAGACACAGAGTTCAATCAGATCATCAACCAAACCGCCCAACATTTAGAGATCCCGTTAAAACACATTCGGATCCATTCCAGCGACGTGTTTTATCATGAAGACGACAAAGCGGCCTGTCTCGCCCAGAAAAATGGCTGTTCTGCCGTAGAGATGGAAAGTTTTGCGTTATTTCATAACGCCGACATCTTAGGCAAAAAAGCTGCTTGTCTTTGTACGGTCAGTGATTCTTTTGTCTATACCGACAAAGAGCTCACCAGCCAAGAACGTGAACAAGATATGGATGCGATGATCCGCTTAGCACTTGAGAGTGTTATTCGTTGATAAAAGTCAACAGATCTTCGATTACCTGCTGCGCCTCTTTTTCCTGAAAGATCTCATGGCGCATATGAAGATACAGTTTCCCCGAAACAAATCGATATCCTACCTGGCAAAGGGCCTTTTGTGCCTTTTGCCATTTTTTGACAGAGCCGATCACAGGATCTTCCTCTCCGGCTAAAAAAAGAATCTTTATATCCGGATTTTTGACTTGCCAGCCTTTTCGATCATAGGTATGTCGGATCATCCAGAACAGATTCAAAAAACCATTCAGGGTAAACGTAAATCCATCCAAAGGTTCTTCATTATAAGCTTTGACATTTTCTTCATTAACAGAAAGCCAGTGATTTTTACCTTGGCCCGGACACTTTGTGTCGTATGCCCCTAAAGCCATTTTTTGGATCAAAGCGCTGCGGTATCTAGAACCATGGATCTTTTCTAGAAGGATGGCGAGCCCGCTACCCGCTATTGCCAGCGGATTGGAAGCCACCGCTCCGCTCAACACTAATTTGGAAATTGTGTCGTCGTACTTTTTAAGATAGAGGCGAGCCACCAGGGTCCCCATCGAATGCCCCAACAAAATCACGGGTTTGTTTGGGGCCTGTCCTTTGGCATATGTCACGATCTCAGCCAGATCTCGCACTAGCTTTTGCGCATGATGATCATCCATGTACCCCAGGTCCTCCAAGCTTTTCACACTTCTTCCATGGCCTCTTTGATCATAGATCAGCGCAACCCATCCGTCTTGCGCTAAGGCACGCATCAGCTTGGCATATCGCTCTTTATGTTCTGCCATCCCATGCACGATCACAACGATCCCTTTGATTTTTTGGGCGGGATTGATTTGATAAATGTCTAAGCTTTGCCCGTTGATCAAAAGCTTGAATTCCATTTCTTTCATAGTCGTCTTCCTTATGACTCTATTGAAACACCCTTCGCAAAAAAATACCATATTTTGGCAAAAATAAAGATAAATTCTTCCCTCTAAATCACATAAAAAAAGTAACGTTTTCTATAGATGAAGGGATTTTTTGTGTTATACTTCATATATGTATCAAAAAGCAGGGGGTGCTAGTATGAACGAAAATTACTTCGAAGAAAAGTACGATGATATGGATGAGGACATCAAAAAGAAAGAAGCCCTTGTAGCCGAGGCGGAATCGAGTCAGGAATTCGACAGCCCACAGGAAGCAAATCGTCATATCAACCAATTGCGTAAAAAATGGCGCCAGATCCATTACTGGGAAAGCGAATACGAGGAAGACCTCAAAAATCGTTTTGAGGCTGCCTTAGATGTATTTTATGCCAAGTATAAAGAAGCTGAAAAAGAAAGCGAAGCGGCAAAACGAGAATTGATTGAAAAGGCAAAAGCTTTGGTCAAATCAGATAACTTGAAACAAGCCACCAAAGACCAGCAAGACCTTTTAGAAGAATGGAAAAAGATTGCCAGCGCCGGAAAAGAACGAGATGATGCGTTATGGGAAGAATTCCAAGCTGCTCGCCAAGCTTTCTACGACCGCAAACAAGAAGCGTGGGAAGCAATGCATGAAAACTTTGAAAGAGCCAAAGAAATCAAAAAAGAATTGATCCAAAAGGCAAGAGCATTGGAAGAATCTTCCGAATGGAAAAAAACTTCCGAAAAATTCCGCACTCTGATGACAGAATGGCGTGAAGCTGGTTTTGCGGGAAAAGAAGAAAATGATTCTCTATGGGAAGAATTCAACGCTTCCCGTCAAAAATTCTATTCTCGCCGCAACGAATTTTATGATTCTCTTCACGAACAGCAAAATGCCAACTTAAAAGAAAAACAAGCCCTGATCGAGCAAGCTCGCGCAATCAAGGACAGTGAAGATTATTCTCGCGAAAACACGGCAACCATGAAAGAATTAGCCGTAAAATGGAAAAACATCGGTTCTTGCGGCAAGAACAAAGATGACAAGATCTGGGCCGAATTCCGTGAAATCAACGATATTTACTTTGACGGTTTAGGCAAAGCCAATGCACAGCGTATCCAACAGCGCCAAGATCGTATGAAAGAGGCTCGTCAGCGCAAGCTCGATCTGATCAACAACCAGAAAAAACAGATCAGCCGTCTGCAGGAATCCATGTATGGACTTGTCTCGGAACAAGAGATGAAAGAGATCGAAAAACAGATTACACAAAAAGAAGAATTCATCCAGGAATTAGAAACGCAGATCGAAGATATCGATGAAAAAATCAATAAATAGAACATAAAAGGCAACTGAGCGTTGCCTTTTATTTATTCGGGGAAGCCAAGATCTGCTGGACCAGGACCTCGTTGGTCTTATAGGTAGAAAATAAACTGAGAATACTTTCGGTCGCATCTTCACTGCCAAGTCGGCTGATGGATTTGCGAATCCGAGATACTGCTTCTTGTTCTGATTTTGTCAGTAACAGATCCTCTCTTCTTGTTCCCGACTTCAAGATATCAACAGCCGGAAAGATCCGGCGTTCTGAGATCGAACGATTCAAGACCAGTTCCATATTCCCGGTTCCTTTGAACTCTTCATAGATCACATCATCCATCTTGCTGCCGGTATCCACTAAGGCCGTCGCCAGAATGGTCAGCGAGCCTCCTTCTTTTTCGCGGGTATTCCGGGCCGCCCCAAAGAATTTTTTTGGGAAATGCAAAGAAGCAGGATCCAATCCTCCTGAAAGCGTACGACCGCTGGTCTGGCTCGTTAAATTATAGGCTCTTGCCAGGCGGGTGATGCTGTCCAACAAAACGACGACATCTTCGCCGTGTTCGACCAAGCGCTTGGCTCTTTCCAAGACCATTTCCGCTACCCGTGTATGGTGTTCAGGTAATTCATCAAAAGTAGAATAGATCACATCGACCCGATCCTGGGCCTTGTGCTCCCGGATAAAATCGCGGAAATCGGTGACTTCCTCCGGTCTTTCATCAATCAACAAGATGATCATCTTAACGGTTCGGGTACGTTTGATGATAGAATTCGCGACATTTTTCAGTAAAGTCGTCTTCCCTGCCTTGGGCGGAGAAACAATCAATCCACGCTGACCTTTTCCAATCGGTGCCAATAAATCGATGATCCGCATTGCCAAATTCCCATCCGGGGTCTCCATATTTAATTTTTTATTGGGAAAGACGGGTGTCAAATGATCAAATTTCTTGCGCCGAAATGCTTCATCCACCGTATGGTCATTGATCGTTTCGACCCGCATCAATGAACGATATCTTTCATTCTCTTTTTTTTCGCGCGGTTCCCCTTCGATCACATCTCCGGTACGAAGGCGTAACGATTTGATTTGAGAGGGAGACACATACACATCATTTTCGGTCGACAGATAATTCTCTCCTCTTAAAAAGCCAAATCCGTCCGGCAATACCTCTAAGATTCCTTTTGTATTTTCCAATTCAGATCCTTCTTTCTCTGACAAAAAGTTTTTTCTTGTTCTATAATAACTAAAAAGGGGTTGAACGTCTATGCCTTCGCGTCAACAAATCACCGCATTTCTTCACCAATATCGCGTGCTTTTAGTTTTGATCGCTTGTTTATTTTTTTTATTGTGTTCCCTGCTGATGATCCATCGAACCGGATTTCAGGATGTCTCTTTGTTTGACCATCATAAGATCTATATCCATGACGACGGTTCAAAAGCTTCTGGCATGACAAAGATCGACAAAAACTGGTACTACTTTGACCCCGATTCTGGTTATATGCATACGGGTTTTTTAGAAACTGATGAGGGGACATATTACTTTGCGGAAGATGGAAAACAAGTCTTTGGCCTCCAAGAGATCAAAGATGAAAGTTACTTCTTTCAAAAAGATGGAACGATGGTCCAAAATGCGTTTTGCGAAATCAAAAATGGCGATGACACCTATACGGCTTATTTTCTAAAAGATGGATCCATGGCCACGGGCGAAGTGGAAATTGATGGTACATTCTATCAATTTGACAAAAGTGGAAAGATCCAGATCAGTACCAAAGAACTGACAAAGCGATTCCAGTCGATCCAATCGAATTACAGCGGTCTCTCAGAGGTGTATTTCAAAGATCTGAAGACCGATACGCTGATTCAAACCGGAAATGATGCGATGTATCCTTGTTCGATCATCAAGATCTTTGTGATGGCTGCGGTTTATCACGAGATCCACGAAGGCAATTTAAAAGAAGATGAATGTAAATCTTATTTGGAAAACATGATCATTCATAGTGACAATACATCTTACAACATTCTGATATCCATGATAGGAAAAGGCAATCCCACCCAGGGTGCACAAAAGGTCAATGAATACTGCACTTCTTTAGGATTGGAACAGACCGGCATTTATCACGGGCTTGTCCCTGGTGAAGGGTATTTTGAAGGAGCTCACGAAAATACGACCACACCTG
>NZ_CALVBG010000074.1 GCF_944325745.1 uncultured Faecalicoccus sp.
GCTTTACATGTCTGCCAGCTGCGAATACCGCCGGCGGCTTTGACCTGAACCGCATCTCCTACAGTATCTTTCATCAGTTTTACATCTTCTGCCGTGGCCCCGCCGGTTCCAAATCCGGTGCTGGTCTTGATGAAATCAGGTTTTACTTCTTTGGCGATCTCGCTCAATTTCCGGATCTCTTCTTTTTCCAAATAACAGTTTTCAAAGATGACCTTGCTGAGGACATGATGTTCTTTACAGATGGACACGATCTTTTCCATCTCGTCTTTGATATAGTCCCAATGATGCATCTTCGCCTGTCCGATATTGATGACATAGTCGATCTCATCGGCTCCTTGCTCGATCGCATGACGGCATTCAAATAATTTCGTTTCCAGCCCGCATTGGCCTAACGGGAATCCAATGGCAGCGCCGACATGCACATCGCTGTCTTTGAGCTGTTCTTTACAAAAAGCCGTCCATTCTGTATTGATGGCTACCATCGCCGTATTCATTTCTTTGGCTTCGTCACAAAGTTTCGTAAGATCGGCATCCGTCGCATACGCTTTTAAAAAGGTATGGTCAAACAATTTCGCAAGTGATTCTTTTGTCAGATTGGATGAATTCATATCCAATACCTCCTTTTGTCAAGGACAATGTATCATTATGTAATGTTTATGTCAATATAAATTGACAGAAATAAATAAAATGTTACTATTATGTATAGAAGGTGGTGGCATTTATGTCCGCAATGTATCTAGATATCCGCAACGATCTGCTCGATAAGATCGATTCCGGCTTTTATCCGGTAGGTGAAACCATTCCCACAGAGATGGAACTGGCCAGCCAATACCATGTCAGCCGGCCGACGATTCGTCAGGCCATCAGTTTACTGGTCGACCAAGGCATCTTGGAAAAGCGCCGGAAACGAGGAACCATCGTTTGCGCCCCCAAGATCGATCAGGGATTCACCCAGACCATCAGCAGCTTTGATTCCGAGATCCATCAAAAAGGACATTCGAGCCAAACCAAAGTGCTGACGTTTCAAAAAGAAGAAGCCTCGGACGAGATCAAAGAGATCTTGCGATGCGATGAAGTCCTGAAGCTGGTTCGCCTGCGATATATCGATCATATGCCCAATGTCTTTGTGACGACCTATATGCCCTATCCCTTGTTTGCGCATTTTCTAAATCTGGATTTCAGTAAAGAATCTTTCTATGATCAATGTGCCCGCTGCAATCATCCGATTGCCTCAATTACTCGTCATTTAGAGGTGGTCAGCGCCGATGAGACATTGGCTGATCTGCTGCAGATCAACCAGCAGGATCCGCTGTTCTATTTTCATTCTTACGGAACCGATCCCCAAGGAATTCCCATCGAATACTCGATCTCAAAATATCGGGGCGATACCAATTCCTTTACCTTTACCTTAAAAAAATAAGAGGAGAATTAGTCGTTCTCCTCTTCGTTTTGTTTTTGGGGTTTTGGTTTCAGGCGAACCACCGCTTCTTCAATGCGGTGCTCTGTTCCCATCTTCGCTTTGATGATCATTTCTTCCAGATCCAGCTCAAAGCTTTCGTTATCATCCGGCAAGCTTCCGCCCAAGGCATCCAGTACATAGCCGCTGAATGTATCGTATTCTTCATCGCTGAGCTGCAGTCCCAAGATCTTATTGATGTCTTCCAACATGGCATCTCCCTGGATCCGCCACATGTTTTCTTCTAAAAGAACAATGCCGTCCGATTCGCTGGACTGTCCTTCTTCATCCAGATCTTCCACCAGCAAGACCAGCAGATCGCGCAATGTGACAACTCCGACAAATCCGCCGTATTCATCCAAGACGACCGCAAACGATTTTTTGGTCTGTTTCATCTTTAATAACAGATGATCGGCTTTCATGCCTTCTAAGACAAATAAAGGTTTCGAGACCGCATTCAAAAGCACTTCTTCTTTGGTGCGGTTGGCCATACGCAGATATTTTTTGGCATCCAGCACGCCGACGATCTGATCCTGGTTTTCACGATACACCGGATAACAGTCAAAGGAAGTCTGGTTGATCTCTTCGTCCCAGACCTTTAATTCATCATCGGCATCCAAGGCGACAACATCTTTTCGATGCGTACAGATCTCTTCCAGGCTCACGTCATTGAAATCAAAGATATTCTGGATCATCGCATTTTCATCTTGTTCGATCTGTCCTTGCGAAAGACTTTGATTGACCATCATACGAATCTCTTCTTCGGTCACTTCTTCTTCCTCATCCGGATCGATCCCGCAAAGACGAAGAACTAAGTTAGTGCTGTTGGTTAACAGCCATACTAGAGGCGCAAAGGCTTTTGAAATAAAAGACAAGGTTCCCGATAAGGCATAGGATACTTTTTCTTTATTCTGCATCGCGATTCGCTTTGGCACCAACTCTCCGAACACGATCGAGAAAAAGGACATGATCAAAGTGATCACCAGCGGACAGAAAGAACGCAGTGTGGCCTCAGAGATCGGAATGTTCCAGGAATTCAAGAGTTTCACCAAAGGATCCGCAAAACTATCCGTCGCATAGGCACTTCCCAAATATCCGGCCAACGTAATGGCGACCTGGATCGTAGCCAGGAACTTTGACGGATTCTCGACTAACTTCATCAAGATCTTAGCGCGACGATTTCCTTCTTCGGCACGAGCTTGTAACGTCGCTCCGTTCATAGAGACGACCGCGATCTCCGCGCCGGCAAAGATCGCATTGACACAGATCAAGACGACCTGCAATCCTAACGCAAAAAGCATAATACCCTCCAAAAATGCACAAAAAGACATAGCCTGATGGAATTCAGGTTATGTCTTTCTTTTTTCTTATTGTTTCCCCGTACAACTTCGACCGGGGTCTTCTGTGCTACTCATACTGACGAAAGTTTATCAAAACTTGTTTCGGATGTCAATTCCCGCAAAATCACCGCGGTTTTTCAATCTTCTGCTTGTATTTTTGGAATAGACGATATTGCCCCAAGATACAAAGGATCCCAAAAAGAATCAGGAAGAGAAATCCGGTCATCCCTCCTAAGAAGAGATATACCCCGCTGTCCACAAAAAGAAGAGCACCAAAAATAATATCGAGCTTCCCTTGTTCCACAATATATTCTTGGGTCCAAGGTTGATTGCGAAAATCTTCACGCAAATTGATCATGTGCTTTCTGCAGATCATATAGATTCCATAAAGAATATAGAAGATTCCCGGAAAACACAAAGCAATCACCATAAAGAAGTCCTCCTCTTTTTTTATCATATCATAGAGATCTTGTCTTAATTCTTACATTTTTTCATAAACCTTGTCTTTTTTTACAGAGATCTCACAATAATCATTGAAATCCTTTTCATAATAGTATTTAATGGAAGTTACGACTAGAAACCTTATCAAAGGAGGTTCACAAATGGACAAGAAAACTTCTTCAAGTTCGCAAAATGGCCGCGGCAAGTTTTCAGGAAGAATCGGTTACGTCATGGCTGTTGCCGGATCTGCCGTCGGCTTGGGAAACATTTGGCGTTTCCCTTATTTAGCTGCCAAATACGGCGGCGGGATCTTTTTATTGGTGTATTTGATCTTAGTGGTCACTTTAGGCTATGCCTTGATCGTATCGGAAACTGCTTTAGGGCGCATGACAAAAAAGAGCCCGGTGGGTGCCTTTCAGGTTTTCGGCAAGACCTTGCCTTTTCGTTTAGGCGGATGGTTCATTGCCATCATTCCGATGCTGATCTGCCCTTATTATTGTGTGATCGGCGGATGGGTCCTGAAATATCTCTTTGATTATGCCTTGGGCAATGCGACCCTGTTAGCCCAGGACGGAACGTTCTCGGCCTTTTTATCCTCCTCGGGCAGCGTAGAGCTTTGGTTTATCCTTTTCTCGGTCTTGGTGTTTGCGGTGATCTTGGGCGGCGTCAACAAAGGGGTGGAACGCGTTTCCAAGATCATGATGCCGATCTTGATCGTATTGGCTATTATCGTGGCAATCTATTCGGTCACAAGACCCGGCGCCTGGGAAGGGGTCAAATACTTCCTGATTCCGAACTTCGAAAATTTCTCGTTGATGACCGTCGTTTCTGCGATGGGGCAGATGTTTTACTCGCTCTCGATTGCGATGGGAATCTTGATCACTTATGGTTCGTATATTGAAAAAGATGTCGATATTGAAAAGAGTACTTCCCAGGTGGAATTCTTCGATACGGGCGTTGCCTTGTTGGCAGGACTGATGATCATCCCGGCCGTCTTCGCCTTCTCCAGCGGCGATATGTCGACACTGCAGGCGGGTCCTTCTTTGACCTTTATCACATTGCCAAAGGTCTTCTCCAGTATGGGGATCGGCACCTTTGTCGGAGTGGTCTTCTTCCTGATGTTCTTGTTTGCGGCCTTGACCAGTGCCATCTCGTTATTGGAAACCAGCGTATCCACATTAGGCGATGAGCTGCATTGGAGCCGTAAAAAGGCTTGTGTGTTCATGGCGGTGATGATGATCCTTTTAGGAAGCTGTTCCTGTTTAGGCTATGGCGCCTGGGATTCGATTCGGATCTTGGGCATGCAGTTCTTAGATTTCTTTGATTTCTTGACGAACTCTGTCATGATGCCGATCTCAGCCTTGATCACTTGTTTCTTTGTCGTTAAGATCGTGACTTTGAAGAAGATCGATGACGAAATCGAGATCTCTTCAAAATTCAAGCGCAAAAAGATCTACCACTTTATCATAAAATATGTGGCTCCGATTTGTATCACGATCATTTTATTGAGTTCTATAGCCAATGTCTTTGGCTGGATCACGATGTAGAAAGTGCAGATTTCTGCACTTTTTCTTTGCCTTCCCTGTATAATGAGAAGGATAAGGAGGAATCCCTATGTATACAGACTCTCATGCGCACATCACTTGCGATGCGCTTTATGAAAGAATCGATGAAGTCATAGAGAATATGAATTTAGTCTCCCAATGCATGATCATGTGCACGACTTTGGAAGAATACCAACGGGCTCAAAGGATCAAGGCCCAGGATCTGCGCTTCAAGGTGGCTTTCGGATGGTTTCCTTCGGATGCCAAAGAGATCACATCCGACGATCTTAAAACACTTTATGATCTGGCCAGTGCCAAACAAATCGACTGTTTAGGAGAGATCGGTTTAGATTACTATTGGGATACGAGTTTCAACGAC
>NZ_CALVBG010000075.1 GCF_944325745.1 uncultured Faecalicoccus sp.
GCATGCTGTGCCGCTATGGCTCCGTCATTGGTCGCCGTCACCACTTGCCGCAGCTCTTTTTGGATCACATCCCCGGCTGCATAAAGGCCCGGGATCTTTGTCTGGCAAGAATCATCAACGATGACATATCCTTTGTCATCCAAAACACCCAATCCTTCCAGACAAACTGTATTCGGATCTTGCCCTACATAAGGGAAGATTCCTTGACAAGAAAGCGTCATCGGCTCTTTGGTCTCGACATTTTCAAAAACGATTCCCGATACTTTTCCATTTTCGGCCAAGATTTCTTTCGGGATATGTTTTACAATCACTTCGATTTTATCGTTGGCCTGGATCTGTTCCTGGATCTTCTTTTCCGCACGGAAAACATCACGACGGATCACTATCGTCACCTTATTGGCAAACTGTGTTAAAAAGAGACTTTCTTCTAAAGCAGAATTGCCGCCGCCGATCACGACCACATCTTTATTCTTAAAGAAGGCTCCGTCGCATACCGCACAAAATGAAACCCCTCGTCCGATATTTTCTTGTTCTCCAGGGATCTTCAACAGCCGCTCTTTGGTTCCGGTCGCTACGATCACGGCCTTTGCCTCAATGATCGTTCCATCGCTCAATGTCACTTTTTTATCCGCATCCACTTTTTCTACGTCACCATAGGCGTATTCGGCTCCAAAAGATGTTGACTGTTCAAACATGCTCGTCGCAAGCTCAACACCGCTCAATTCCTTTACACCAGGGTAATTAGAGATCTTATGTGTCTTGATCAGTTTTCCGCCCGGTGCCCCATTATCCAACAACAAAGTCTTCAATCCGGCACGAGAACCATAAACACTGGCTGCCATCCCGGCCGGGCCAGCTCCAATGATTACCAAATCGTATTGTCGCTCCATGCTCGTTCCTCCTTACACAATTCTAATAATTCTCTTAGATCTTGAATCACCCTGCAAGGGTGTTCTTTTTCCATCGCTTCTTTTTGACGAGGATCCTCCGTAAAGCCGACCGAATAAGCTGCCATATTCTTGGCACATCGAATATCGGTCGCATTATCTCCGATATAGATCACATCATCATGTCCAGTATCCAACAAATTACAAGCTTCTATCAAGCCAGATGCACTCGGCTTCGGCTCCGGCAGTTTCTCCGCTCCCAGGACCACATCAAAATAAGGCTCTAAACGGACGATCTGCAGTCCGTGCAAGGCCGCCGGCGTCCGTTTATTCGACACGATTGCCATCAGATAGCCTTCTTCTTTCAAAGCCGATACGGTCTCAAACGCGTGCGGGATGGGTTTTAATAAAGAATCATGCAGATCAAAATTGATCTTTTGATAAAGGTCGATCGCTTCCGGAATCTGTTCTGGCGAAAAATATTTTCCAAAAGAAACTTCCAGCGTCGGGCCAAAAAAAGCATACAATTCTTCTTGGCTCAGCTGTTTTTCCGGTTTCATCTTCGCAAAGACCTGACGAACGGTTTCAAAGACAAGCTCGCGTGAATCCTGCAAAGTTCCATCCAGATCAAAAAGCAGCACCGGTTTTTTATACCAGTGAAACCATTTATGAAGAAGGCCGCTCAACCCTAGTATGCCGATAAGAACCAAAGCTAAAGAAACAAGCTGAGAAACACGCAAAGGACCGATCATCAAAGAATCAGTACGCAGTCCTTCCACAAAAAAGCGCAGCAAGCCGTACCAAATGCAATACATAAATCCGCAATCGCCGCGATGACGATAGAATTTCTTGCGAAAGATCAAAGTGATAAAGGCAAATCCTAACAGATTGCCCATACTTTCATATAAAAAGGTCGGTTCGCGATAAGCCCCCTGGATCCACATCTGATCTTTGATAAAGTCAGGAAAGAGAGCGTAATAGCTTTCGGAAACGATCTTTCCATATGCTTCCTGATTCATAAAGTTACCCCAGCGTCCAAAGGCTTGAGCCACCATGACACCCGGCATGATGCAGTCAAACATACGCAAAACCGAGATACGGTTCTTGCGAAAATACCAAATACTGTAAAGGACCCCGACGATCAAGCCGCCGTAGATGGCCAGTCCGCCATTCCAGATCGCAATGATCTGATCAGGATGGGCCGCATAAAAATCCCATTCAAAGATCACATAATACAATCGCGCTCCCAAAATAGAAAGGACCATCATAGGAATTACATAATCTTCTAAAACAGAAGCGCTGTAACCCCATTTTTTCATCGATCTTTGCGCTAACAGATAGGCAATCACGACCCCCGTCAAGATCAAAACGGCATACCATGTGATATGCAAACCACCCAGCGACAAAAGTACGCGGCTATTGGGAAACAGTTCCATCGGTTTCTTCCTCTGTTTTATTTCCGGCAATGGCCTTTAAGACCATTTCTTCAAATTCCTTCGCAGAATCAAATCCTTCCTGCAGCAGCAAGAAGTTGGTCACTGCCGCTTCAATGATCGTGGACATCGGGCGTCCGCCGCTGACTGGAATACGCATCTTCAAGATCTTCAGCCCCATGATCTCGGAATATTCTTTTTCTTCGATCCCGACACGGTCGTATTCTTCATTCCCGTCAAAAGGCACCAATTCGATTTGAAAATTGATCTGCGTCTGGTGGGCAAATGAACCCACACCGTACATACGGCCGATATTGATGATGCCGACCCCGCGCAGCTCCATAAATCCTTCCAGCATCTTCGGTGTCCGGCCGATCAACTGGTTATGGATGCGGTAACAGTCGATGCGGTCATCGGCAACCAGCTGATGTCCTTTTTGGATCAACTCCAAAGCAATCTCACTTTTTCCCATGCCGGAATTGCCGGTGATCATGACCCCCACTCCGTGGATGCGCATCAATTCTCCATGAATGATGATCGAATGCGCCAGTTTTTCATCCAGGAAGTTGGTCACATTCACGACCGTATGGGCGGTTTCTACCGGCGTCTTAAAGATCGGAAAATTCTTTCGCTGTGCAATTTCTGCCAAGATCGGAGGGCATTCATGCCCATGACAGATCACAATGGCCGGCGTATCTTCCCCGGTGATAAATTCAAAACTTCGTCTTTGCGAAACTTCATCCATCTCTTGTTCGATATAGCCAATTTCTTTGTCCCCTAAAATAGCTAAACGTTTCGCTGCCGTATTCGGAAAATAACCAGAAAGTTCCAGTCCCGGCCGATTGGTGGCCGCCGTTTCCAGTAAACGCTCCAGCGTTGTATCGTCGCCCGTTACTCTTTCCCAATTGAATTGTGCTACTAGATCGCGCAAGCTGATCGTAGAAGCCGTTTCGTGCATGGTCATGAATTCACTTCCTCTCCAATAAAGGCTTTAAATATTGCCCTGTATAACTCTCTGGGCAGGCTGCCACTTGTTCCGGTGTTCCGGTAATCAGAACTTGCCCGCCATCCTGGCCGCCTTCCGGTCCCAGATCAATGATTTGATCTGCGCATTTGATCACATCAAGATTGTGTTCAATCACGATCACGGTGTCTCCGTGGTCGACCAATCTCTGTAATACCTCAATTAGTTTTTTTACATCATCGCTATGCAGTCCCGTCGTTGGTTCATCTAAGACAAACAACGTCTTGCCTGTCGCTTTTTTCTGCAGCTCACTGGCCAGTTTGACACGCTGGGCCTCACCGCCCGATAAGGTCGTAGCGCTCTGTCCTAATTTGATATACGACAGACCTACATCATAAAGCGTCTGCAGCTTATGGCGAATCTTCGAGATGTTTGAAAAGAAGTCCAGTGCTTCTTCCACTGTCATATCTAAGACGTCTGCGATATTCTTTCCTTTATAAAGAACTTGCAGCGTCTCCTCATTGTATCGTTTTCCGTTGCACTGATCGCAAGGAACATAAACGTCCGGCAAAAAGTGCATCGAGATCCGTAAGATCCCGTCTCCCTGACAGGCATCACAGCGTCCGCCTTTGACATTGAAAGAAAAGCGCCCTTTGTCATAGCCTAACATCTTGGCTTCGCGCGTCTGTGCAAAAAGCTCGCGGATATCATCAAAGACCCCGGTATAGGTCGCCGGATTGCTTCGCGGAGTACGCCCGATCGGATCTTGAGAGATCTCCACGATCTTATCGATATGTTCCAAGCCTTTGATCTCTTTGCACGCTCCCGGTTTGATCCGCAAACGTCCCAGGGCATTCTGTACACCGTGGGTCAAAACTTCCGTCACCAGCGAAGACTTTCCGGAACCGGACACGCCGGTCACTACGGTAAAGGTTCCCAGCTTAAAGTCAACCGTGACATTTTTTAAATTGTTTTGACTCGCTTTTACAATTCGCAGTTTCTTGCCGTTTCCTTTGCGGCGCTTTTGCGGTACCTCGATTTTTTTACGGCCGCTCAAATAAGCCCCGGTAATCGAATCCGGATTTTCCATGATCTGTTCGGGGGTTCCGGTGGCGACGATCTCGCCCCCATGGATCCCGGCTCCCGGTCCCACATCGACAATATAATCGCTGGCCCGCATCGTATCTTCGTCGTGTTCGACAACGATCAACGTATTGCCAAGATCACGCATATCTTTTAGCGCCGAGATCAAACGGTCATTGTCTCTTTGATGCAGCCCAATGCTCGGTTCATCCAAGACATACATGACCCCGGTCAGTTTGGAACCAATCTGCGTTGCCAGACGGATCCGCTGCGCTTCTCCTCCCGAAAGGGTCGAAGCCAAACGATCCAAGGTCAAATAATTCAAGCCGACATGATTCAAGAATTCCAAACGGTTTTTGATTTCCTTGACGATCAAATGCGCAATTTTTTCCTGCATCGGCGTCAGCGAAAGCTCATTCATAAAGACCAGCGCTTCTTTGATTGACATCTGCGTCCATTCATAGATGTTCTTTTGTCCCACCCGTACACTCAAAGCTTGTTCATTCAAACGCGCTCCATGACAGGTTGGACAAGGAGCATCGGCGATAAAGCTTCCGTACCAGTCTCTGGACATCGCCGAAGAAGTCTCCATGTAGCGTCTTTCGATCATCGGAGCTACTCCTTCGATGACCTCAACTTTGGCCTGATGGATCCCGCCCCGAGAATGGAGCTGATAAGCAATCGGAACATCCGATCCGTATAAAATATAATGAAGCTGTTGTTTGGGCAGATCTTTGATCGGCGTATCCATATC
>NZ_CALVBG010000076.1 GCF_944325745.1 uncultured Faecalicoccus sp.
CCCCATTGGATTCCTGTTAAAGTATCGTAGATCTTCTGGGTCAATTCACCCGTTTTGAAATCATTGATCGTTACGATATCTCCCTTAAAGTATAATTCTCCAATCGGACTGATAACAGCAGCCGTTCCTGTTCCCCAAGCTTCCTGCAAGCGGCCGTCGTGTCCGGCTTTCATTAAGTCATCGATCGCAAAATGTTTTTCTTCTACTTTGTATCCCCAATCGCGTAAGATATGCAAAATGGAATCACGAGTGACACCAGGAAGAACCGTTCCGTCCGTAGGTGCGGTGATGATCGTATTATCCACTTCAAACATGACATTCATCGACCCTACTTCTTCAACATATTTACGGTGCACGCCATCCAGCCATAAAACTTGTGTATAGCCTAATTCTTCAGCTTTCACTTGTGCAGCCAAGCTGCCGGCATAGTTTCCACCACATTTTGTGAATCCGGTACCTCCGACAGTTGCACGAACATATTCATCTTCTACATAGATCTTTACCGGATTGACACCTTCCGGATAATAAGCACCTACTGGAGAACAGATCACAATAAATTTATAAGAGTTTGCAGGGTGTACACCGATTGCTTTTTCCGTGGCGAACATATAAGGACGAATATATAAAGATTCACCTTCTCCCGTTGGAATCCAATCTTTTTCGATGCGAACCAATTCTTCTACCGCTTGTACAAAATCTTTTTCTTCAATGATCGGCATGCTCAACCGCTTGTTTGAATTGATAAAACGACGAGCGTTCATTTCCGGTCTAAACAATAAGACTCTTCCATCTTTGGCTTTGTACGCTTTCATTCCTTCAAAGGTCTCTTGTGCATAATGCAGCACCATACTGGCAGGGTCAAATTCGATTGGTCCATAGGGAACGATGCGGGCATCATGCCACTTTCCGTCGTCATAATCCATGACAAACATGTAGTCGGTTTCGTATTTTCCGAAGCCTAAAGCGCCAGTTGGTTTTTCTTTTAAAACCTCTCTTTTTTCAAAACGGATTTCCATATTGATTCCTCCTTTATACTGGAAATATAAAAAGCCTTTCTGTCAGAAGGCCTAGGGCCCTAAAGAGACGAAAGGCATTTTCCGCGGTACCACTCTTTTTCATTCATAAGAATGCACTTATGAGATCTGCGATCTCTGTCTTTTTAACGGCGACTCCCGTCCACGCCTACCTTTCGGCATGGCCGCTCCCTGGTGATATTCTCATGACTTTTTCATGCTTTGCACCCACCAGCAATTCTCTAAAGAAAAGAAGTCATGGAACTTGTCCATTTCAAAGCGTTTTATTGATTCCATCTCTCAACAAAGAGATTATCCTAACATCATACGGTCATTGGCGAACTCTTCACCGCTGGCCTCTTCAAATTTCTTCAACAAATCAGAAACATGAAGATTTTTCTTTTCCTCTCCAGAAACATCATAGATGATCTTTCCCTCATGCATCATGATCAAACGATTCCCGATATGGATCGCATCCTGCATGTTATGCGTAACCATCAATGTTGTCAGTTTTTGTTCGTTGACGATCTCATTGGTCAGATCCAATACTTTTTTCGCAGTTCTCGGATCCAAAGCCGCTGTATGCTCATCCAAAAGCAACAACTTTGGTTTGATCAACGTAGCCATCAACAAAGTCAAAGCTTGACGCTGTCCGCCAGATAAAAGCCCAACTTTAGATGTCATGCGATCTTCTAAGCCTAAGCCGAGACGTTTGAGTTGCTCATGGAAAACTTCTTTTTCTTTTGGTGTAATTCCCCATTTCAGCCCTCGTTTTTTTCCTCGGCGGTTGGCCATAGCCAAGTTTTCCTGAATTGCCATATCTGCAGCAGTTCCTAACATCGGATCTTGAAACACACGGCCAATCATCTGCGCTCTTTGAAATTCTGCCTGTAATGAAATATTCTTTCCATCAAGATAAATCGTGCCGCAGTCGATAGGGTACACGCCGGCAACCATATTCATCAATGTACTTTTACCGGCACCATTCCCGCCGATAATGGTAATAAAATCGCCGTCATCTACTTGCAGATTCAACTGATCCAACGCTTTTTTTTCATTAACAGTACCCGGATTAAAAGTTTTCGACACATTTGTGATCTTTAACATGTTTACTGCTCCTTTCCGGTCAGCTTCTTATACATGGAAAGCTGTTTTTGTTTATTCATAACGATTGGCACTGTCAAGGCAACCGCTACTAAAATCGCCGTAAGAAGTTTTAAATCATCGGTATTCAGGCCCATCTGCAAAACCACCGCAACGATCACACGGTAAATGACAGAACCTACCACAATGGAAGTGAGTCGCGTACCGAAAGCTCCCTTATGGCCAAAGATCACTTCGCCGATCACGATGGAAGCCAAACCAATCACGATGGCTCCGATTCCCATACGGACATCGGCATAACCTTGCTGCTGGGTTACCAAGGCTCCAGAAAGAGCAATCAAGCCATTTGAGATCATTAATCCTAATGTTTTGGTGACATTGGTATTGACTCCTAAAGCGCGAACCATCTGTTCATTGTTTCCTGTAGCGCGAATACTGGAACCGATCTCCGTTCCAAAATACCAATACAGGGCAACGATCACTAACACCGTTACAATCAAACCAACGATCAACACGACCCAGTTTGAAGACAATCCGGTCAACTCCTCCAGTTGCCCAAATACATTGTCATACTGTAACAGAGGCGTATTGGAACGACCCATGATTCGTAAATTGATCGAATACAATCCGATCTGTGTCAAGATCCCGGCCAAAATGGCAGGAATATGACATTTTGTATGGAGTACCCCCGTGATCAAGCCGGCAATAAAGCCAGCGATCGTACTCAAGATCAAAGCGATGATCGGGTTGACCCCATTAACGAGACAAACAGCGCACACAGCTCCTCCGGTCGCAAAGGAACCATCCACTGTCAAATCGGCAATATCTAATAATCGGAAGGTGATATAAACACCCAGGGCCATCAATCCCCAGAGAATCCCCTGGCTCAAAGCCCCCTGCATAGCTAAAACAATACCCATGATATTACGAAGCCGTTTCTATCATTTCGGCATCAGCAAACTCTTCCGGAATGGTGATGCCTAATTCTTCCGCAACCGTTTTATTGATCGTTAAAACACAATCTTCTGCACTTAAATATTCGATTGGCATCTCTGCCGGTGATTTTCCGTCTTCTAAGATTGCCACCGCTTGTTCGGCCGCCATCTCTCCTAAACGGTAGTAATCAATTCCATAAGTCGCAAGACCGCCATTGGAAACCATACCGCTTTCCCCAACGATACAAGGAATTCCATTGGCATTGGATACTTGCGCTACCGCTGACATTCCTTCTGCCAATAAATTATCGGTAGGAATGTAGATCGCATCCACTTTACCGATCAAAGATTCCGTAACTTGCTGGATCGAACTTGAATCCGCCACCGTAGCTTCTTCCCATTCGATACCGGCTTCATCTAAAGCTTTTTCTGCCATCTCTGCCTGGATCTTGGAATTATCTTCACTGCTGCAATACATGACCGCAACTTTCTTCGCATCCGGAAGCAGTTGTTGCAACAGATCGATCTGTTCTTCAACAGGAGTCAGATCGCTGACACCGCTGACATTCCCGCCAGGGGCTTCATTATCTTTTACGATACCAGAAGCTGCCGGATCGGTGACCGCATTGACCAGGATCGGAATGTCACTGGTTGCCTGCGCTACACTTTGAGCGGCCGGGGTCGCGATGGCATAGATCAAATCATCACCATCGTTAACGAACTTATCCGCAATTGTTTTACAGTTTGACTGATCGTTTGAAGCGTTCTGATAATCAAAAACCGTATTCTCTTCGGTATATCCTGCTTCTTCCAATCCATCCATAAATCCTTCATAAGCCTGGTCCAACGCTGGATGCTCTGCCAGTTGGATGATTCCTATTTTCGTCGAATCATCGGATTGTCCTCCTCCAGAACATGCCACTAAAGAAAGGGCAGTTACAGAGGCCAATCCGATTTTAAATAGCTTATTCATAATCTCTTCCTCCAAATTTGTAAACTATATTTTTTATTTTAGACTTTCAAACAATGTAAGTCAATGTAACACAATGAAACTTTCTGATTTTTTTTACATTTGATATGATACAATGGTAAATATTTCAAAGGAGAGAAGAAAATATGAAACTCACGATCCCTGAAGATTACAACCCTGTGCTCAGCGTTCGCCAAACACAGGAAGCCATCAAATACATTCGCGATACTTTTCAACATGAATTTGGAAAAGAGATGAACTTGCTGCGGATCTCAGCCCCCCTCTTTGTGGAGAAAAGCTCTGGTCTCAACGACGATTTAAACGGAACCGAAGAGCCGGTGCATTTCACCATGAAAGAGATGCAGGAAGAACGGATCGAAGTCGTTCATTCTTTAGCCAAGTGGAAACGATTTGCTCTAAAACAATACGGTTTCCAGCTTCATGAAGGTCTTTATACAAATATGAACGCCATACGAAAAGACGAAGAGCTGGACAATCTGCACTCTGCCTATGTTGATCAATGGGATTGGGAAAAAATCATTGCCAAAGAGGAACGCACCGAGAATGTTTTAAAACAACACGTTCGCACGATTTTTAAAATCATCAAACACATGGAGCACGAAGTTTGGTACAAGTATCCAACCGCCGTTAATCATCTTCCTGACCAGATTCATTTTATTACCAGCCAAGAATTATTAGATCGTTATCCGAATCTAGAACCTCGCCAACGAGAAAATGAAATTGCGAAAGAGCTTGGATGCGTTTTTATTATGAAGATAGGCGGAAAGCTTTCCAACAATAAAAAACACGATGGCAGAGCCCCCGATTATGACGATTGGGAACTGAATGGAGACATTCTTTTCTGGTATGAGCCTCTGCAATGCGCTTTAGAGATCTCAAGCATGGGAATTCGTGTCGACGAAGATTCCTTGGTCAAGCAATTAAAAATCGAAGGAAAAGAGGACCGGCTCCAATACCCTTTCCATAAAGCAATCGTAGACCGAAAGTTGCCTTACACGATCGGAGGCGGAATCGGCCAATC
>NZ_CALVBG010000077.1 GCF_944325745.1 uncultured Faecalicoccus sp.
AAATATCAGAAATTGATTGCATTTATTTCAAGACCATGTATAATTGTCTTGTTTCTTTATATAAACTAAAAGTTTAGTGATAGAAAACCGGAGGGATGTTATGAAGATTGGATCGAAAATCAAAGATCTACGAATCAAAAATGGTTTGACCTTGGAAGAGCTGGCAAGCCGCAGTGAACTGACCAAGGGATTTTTATCACAGTTGGAACGAGATTTGACCTCTCCCAGCATCTCCACTTTGGAAGATATCTTAGAGGCTTTAGGAACGGATCTGAGTTCTTTCTTTGCATCGAGTCCGGATCGCCAGATCGTTTTTGGGAAAAACGACGTGTTTGTAGATGAACGCGAAGAGCATAAGGTGGAATGGATCGTACCGAATGCACAAAAAAATGATATGGAACCGATTCGAATCACGATTCATCCGGGCTGTTCTTCATTTACGATGAAATCCAATGAGGGCCAGGAATTCGGTTATGTCTTAAGCGGAAAATTAGAACTGGTGATTGGTAAAAAAGTCTATCCGCTCAAGGCCAAAGAGACTTTTTATTTAGATGGTGAAAAGAGTCATTTTGTTCGCAATGTCGGATCGAAAGATGCGGTCTTGTTGTGGGTGGCAGCACCGCCGATGTTTTAGGAAAGGAAAAGGGAATGGATTATGGAACAAGAAAAGAATAAACTGATCCAGTTTAAACATATTGTCAAAGATTTTGACGGCCAGATCGTTTTAAAAGGAATCGATCTGGATATCTATGAAAATGAATTTGTGACCCTTTTAGGACCCAGCGGTTGCGGTAAGACAACTTTGCTTCGAATCTTAGGCGGTTTTTTAGAACCGACTGAAGGCCATGTGATCTTTGATGGACAGGATATTTTAAAATTGCCTCCTTATAAAAGAGAATTAAATACAGTTTTTCAAAAATATGCTCTTTTTCCGCATATGAATGTATATGACAATATAGCCTTTGGCTTGAAGATCAAAAAAATGTCAAAGGATATTATTGATCAGAAAGTCATGAAAATGTTGAAATTGATCAACCTGGAAGGCTATGAGAAAAAGAATGTTACTTTGCTTTCGGGGGGTCAGCAACAGCGTGTTGCGATTGCCCGTGCTTTAGTCAATGAGCCATCGGTTCTTTTGTTGGATGAGCCGTTAGGAGCCTTAGATCTGAAGCTTCGAAAAGAAATGCAGTATGAGTTGAAACGTATCCAACAGGAAGTAGGAATCACCTTTATTTATGTAACACATGATCAGGAAGAAGCTTTGACGATGTCCGATAAGATCGTTGTGATGAAAGACGGGGAGATTCAACAGGCCGGCACACCACAAGATATCTACAATGAACCGGTAAACCGCTACGTCGCTAACTTTATCGGAGAATCCAATATCGTGCCAGGGCGCATGCTTCAAGATAAGCTAGTCCGTTTTGATGATACGACCTTTGACTGTGTGGATGTAGGATTCAAAGAAAATGAACCCGTTGATGTCGTGATTCGCCCGGAAGATATCGATATTGTCGATGTGGAAAAGGGCAAGATGACGGGAACGGTAGAAAGTGTCTTGTTCAAAGGCGTTCATTATGAAGTGATGGTAGAAACAGTTCCTGGAACGCATGTTACCGTCAATATGCATGTGAAAAAAGATGAGAATATCTACAGCGAAGATCGCAAGGAAGCCATCAGTGCCAACGATTTCTATTTGGATCTGGAAGATATGAAAGATATCGATGAAAAAGAAATCATCGCCCGTGCGGATGCGCAAGCCTGGAATCCGGAAACGGAAGAATATATTTCAATCAAAGTTGATACTGATCTCAAAGAGGAGATCGGAGAATATGCTGTTACCTTCTCTACTAACTCCGGAACGAAGGTTACAAGAAAAATTTGGGTTGTGGATCAGCGCGTTGTTGAGAATAAAAAGGCGAATGAAGCTGTCAGTGCTTTTAACTTCTTTAAATCAAAAGATGAAATCTTAGAATCGCCGGCTTTGGATACGGATTTAAAAACTTGGGCCAATGCACAGGGATGGAAGCTGGATAATGAAGAAGAAGGCATCGATCTAAGCGTAGATTATGACTTTGATCCGGAAACGATAACGGAAGGAATTTACAAGGTTACTTTCTGGACAACAGGACGTGAATTTAAGATTCATACAACAGATTTTGTGGAAGAAGGTAAAGAGGTCGGCTTAACTTTCTTCCCGGAAGATATTCATGTTATGGAGAAGATGGAGTTTTAAATGAAACGTTTTTCACAATTGGCCATTCCGTATGTAGTTTGGGTTATTTTGATGATTTTGTTGCCAATGTTGTTGATATTGTTTTATGCGTTTACCACACAAGGAAACGAAATTATCAACTTTACCTTTACGTTTGACCATTTTATTCGTTTTTTTACCGACCATGACTTTTTATTGATTTTATGGAGATCTTTAGTTATTGCGTTTAAAACCACTGTGATTTGTGTGTTGTTAGGGTATCCGATTGCGTATTTTATTGCACGAAGTTCAGATCGGGTTCGAAATATCTTGGTACTGGCTATTACATTACCAACCTGGATCAATATGCTGGTGCGAACCTATTCCTGGATTGGGCTTCTTTCGGAAGGGGGCATTCTACAAAACTTGTTTGGATTGCAGGATACTGAGCTTCTTTATACAGAAGGGGCTGTACTGCTGGGGATGGTTTATAACTTTATTCCATTTATGATCTTGCAGATCAATACATCTCTTTGTAAGATGGATTCTTCATTGCTGGAAGCCAGTGCTGATCTTGGTGCCAATAAGCTGCAGACGTTTTTGCGCGTAACTTTCCCATTGTCGCTTTCCGGCGTGATCAGTGGAATTGCCTTGGTATTCTTACCGGCTGTAAGTTCCTTCTTTATTCCAAAACTGTTGGGAGGCGGACAGTTCTTCCTGATCGGTAATGTGATTGAAAACCAGTTTATTACGGTTGGTGAGTGGAACTTCGGTAGTGCCATTTCCATGATCATGGCCGTGATCATGATGCTTTGTATGTATCTGATCCGTCGTGTGGATGAGCATAATAACGGAGGGAGGCAGAAGAAGGCATGAAAAAAGAAAAACGCATTTTTGGTAAAGTGCTGATGGTGCTTTCTTTATTGTTCTTCTACGTTCCGATTTTATATATGATCGTATTTTCTTTCAATTCAGGACGATCTTTGACGAATTTTGAAGGTTTCAGTCTTCGCTGGTATGAGCACATGTTACAAAATCGTGACATGATGGAATCACTTTATACAACGATTACGATTGCTTTGTTAGCAACAGTAGTATCAACGATTTTAGGAACCATCAGTGCCATCGGACTTTCAAAAAGCCGAAAGTTTCTACAAAAAATCATCTTACAGCTGAATGATTTCCCCATCATGAATCCAGAAATCGTGACCGCAATCGGATTTATGTTGTTGTTTATCACATTCCATGTTGAAAAAGGATATATGACGATGCTTTTAGCGCATATAGCCTTTTGTACGCCATATGTGATTTTAAGTGTCATGCCTAAAATTCGCTCATTAGATCCAAATTTGGCGGATGCGGCTATGGATTTAGGAGCTACACCGTGGCAGGCGTTGATCAAAGTGCTTGTACCGCAGATTATGCCGGGTATCGTTTCGGGAGCTTTGATCGCATTTACAATGTCGTTTGATGATTTCATCATTTCCTATTTTGTAACGGGTGGAGGCGTAAAAAACCTAAGTATTATGGTTTACACCATGAGCAAGCGCATCAATCCAAGCATCAATGCAATATCTACACTGGTTGTAGTATTGATAACGGTAGTCCTTGTGATTATCAATGTAGTACCTATGATTAAGGAGAGAAGGGAGAAAAAACATGAAAAAATTATTGGCTAGTGCCCTAGTGGGTGCCTTGGCACTGGGCATGACCGGATGTTCAGGATCCGGCGGGCAGGAACGTGAGTTCGAAGGACAGGAGCTTCATCTGTATAACTGGGGCGAATATATGGGAGAAAATTTAATCTCGGATTTTGAAGAACAGACAGGTGCCACTGTGAATGTGGATTACTTTGAATCCAATGAACAGATGTATATCAAGGTGGCCAATGGGGAATCTTTTGATGTTTTGGTTCCTAGCGACTATATGATCGAACGTTTGATTCAGGAAGATCTGCTTCAACCATTAGATAAGGATAAACTGACAAACCTGGATCAGTTATCGGATGGTGTCATGGGATTGGATTACGATCCAAATAATGATTACTCGATTCCTTATTTTTGGGGAACTGTAGGTATCGTTTACGATAAAACAAAGGTTAGTGAAGAAGATCTGGAAAAAGAAGGATACAACATTTTCCTGGATACAAAATATAAAGGGGATATTTATTTATATGATTCTGAACGAGACAGCTTTATGATGGCGTTAAAAGCATTGGGATATTCTATGAATACAACCAATGAAGCCGAGCTTCAGGAAGCGTATCAATGGCTGGTGGAATGTGTAGAAACCATGGAACCAGAAATCGTGACCGATGAGATCATTGACAATATGGCGCAGGGACGTAAAGCATTAGGCTTGATCTACTCGGGGGATGCAGCCTATGTCATGTCAGAAAATGAAGACATGGGCTTCTATATGCCGGAAACAGGAACCAACTTATGGAGTGATGCCATGGTTATTCCTAAGAATGCGGAAAATCCGGAATTGGCACATGCGTTCATCGATTATGTATGTAATTATGATGCGGCAATGGATAACTCCAGCTATGTTGGATATACTTCGCCCAATGAAGAAGTTATGAATGAGTTAAGTGGTGAAGGTGGAGATTTTGAAGGGATCAATGCCTATATTCCACGTACCGGAAATGATCAGGACGAAGTGTTCAAGTATGATGAACAAACTCGTACAATCATTGCAGAGCTTTTCAGTAAAGTAAAAGTTGCTGCCAGCAACGC
>NZ_CALVBG010000078.1 GCF_944325745.1 uncultured Faecalicoccus sp.
ATACTTTTTTAGCATCAGCTAAAACAGTTTGCAGATTATTCCAAGAATCTTCAGTGTAGTAGATCTCTTCTAACTTTTCAGCTTCTTTAATTGCCTCTTGAAGTTTTGCTTTATCCACTACCTCGACTTCAGGTTCAGATGTGTAGTAATAGCCATAGGAATTAGCTTGTTCTTTTTTGCCACCAGTTAAAGTTAATTTAGCACCATATTTTCCAGGTTGAACTTCTACATTTACTTGGAAACCAGCTGCAAAATCTGTTTCACCTTCAAGAGGTTCCATCTTGCTTGTGATAGGAGTGTTACTATAACCACCTAAACTGCCATCTTCTTCATAGGCATAGCCAATCAAGTTTACTCTAGCTTTGTTCTTTAGATCATAGTTAGAGATCGTGCCGAGGTCTGTACCTTTAATTAGATTGATACCGTCATTTATATATTCGATGTGCAGATATAATTTGCCATCTTCTTGATATTCTGTAATTGCGAATCTTCCACGATCACTGGTCGTATTGATTTGATCAACATCTGGTCCAACCATTACAGAACGTGGTTTTTCGCCTGCAGATTTTAATTCTTTTTCTGCTTCAACAAACTGATTATATAATTTTTCAAGCTCTTCAGCTGGGTAGCTAGTGTTAGTATGGTTTCTAGCTTCAACATAGACTCTGATGATTGGAAGAGTTGATTCAGCTACATATAATTCATAGTTAAAGTTTCCGCTTGAACTTTCAATCGGACGATATTTCTTGACCATACCGTCTACTTTACTTAACCAATATCTCTGATTTAACGTATTGTAAGCATTATTAACTTCTTCTTGCGTAGCATCTGCATTATCTAATACTGCCTTAGCATTATCTCTTGCTGCCTCAAACTTACCATATGAAGTATCATCACTAACATAACCTTTTACTTCATCATATAAAGCTTGAAGTGCTGTTTTATCGACAGTTCCTGGTTCTTCACCTTTGACAACATTTAACTTGAAAGAAGTAGCTTTATTGGTTCCGGTTCTTACTTTATCAGTAATGATTACGCGATAGCTACCTTCAGATTTCAAAGTTGCACTAAGTGTAGTATGATCCGTGTCATCTTCAGGATATACTGTCATAGTTGGGCCGCTGACATCTATTGGAGAGTATTGAAGGCTCTCTAAATGTCTTCCCACTGCTTTGATTGTAGGCGTACCGCTAGTTGTATAGATAGTATACTCTTCACTTCCATCAAGCACTAATTGCTTATCAGCCGTATCATCGCCATAGTAAAAACTTGGCTGTTCATCCTTATAAGTCACACCACTGCGATATTCAACAACAACTCGCCATGTACCATCAGCTTCTCTGAAAATATTATGTTGCGTTAATCTGCCATCTTGGTCAAATACTGAGAAATTGCCAAAGAAAGCACCAGTTTCAGGAATAGACGTAAAAGTTAAAGTCTTATCACCATCATAAGTCCAAGAAGTACCATCAATCGATGCGTTAAGACGATTAATCTGATGCTCAAGTGTTACATAGAGCTTTGTCCCTTCTTGACGAATGCCATTATCAGCGATCTCAATCATTCCTTGATAGCCATCTGGTGTTACAGGTTCCGGTTCAACCGCTGTAGCTTTATAAGTAATGATCTCTCTAGCATTGGCGAATACATTTTCACCATCTGGATCATCTGGAACACTATAGCTTCCGTTAACAACAATCAACACTTTTGATGCCATTACAGGGGTAAATGTAAACGTCGCAGTACGATTATGTTCAGTACCCGACGTAGCAGAATATGTGATTCCTGAATAACTTTGTACGAGTTCCCATCCTTCGCCTGCGCCATTTGGCTGAGCATTGGAATCTTCTGTTACATAGATAGAAATATCTTTAAAGACTCCATTCCCTATACCATTGGCTCCTGGTTTCCCTACATAATCGATACGTCCGATCGTAGTCGGTTGATTTAACTGCCAGCTGATCCAATGGGGCATCGCTTTGTCCCCCTCGGAAGGATTTGACCAATTTGTATGCCATTGAGTCGAATAATCGTTATCAAAAGCAAACCCTGCAGGTCCATCTCCTTGTGCAGTTGGTTCTTCACTGTCTGCCTGCGCATTAGTTACCGCAACAGGTTCATAGGTGTATTCCTCTTGTGCCAACACAGTGTTGGTTGGAAAAAGAGAAATAACCATCAAAAAACTTGCCAAATAACTAATGACCTTTTGGCGTAATCTTGTTAAATGATCTCTTTTCATAAACTTTACCGGATAAAAATTCTTATCCCTTGTCCTTTCCTACTTGCCCCTAATTTTTATGTTGTTTTTTTGTATTACGACAAGTCCCTAAGACTACTATAAACTTACCCCCTCCCCCGGCTCAATAGTAACCGCTTACATTTTTTAATGAACTGTTTGTCATTTTTACAATTCTGACAATTATATTGCTTAGAGTACGCAATATCCATAAAAAAAGCACGTCTCATTTTTGACGTGTTTTTCGCATATTTATCGATGAGCGTTTCGGTAACAGTCACGGATTGGATCCGGCATTCGAGAATCAAAATCATGTCGGAGATTCTTTTCCGTCCCTTCTTCACAAGCCGTGTCATAATACCAGCATTTATATTCCACCATATCCAAGGTTTTCTGAAGTTCTTCCATCTGTTTCTGAATCTGCTGGCGCTGGTGATAAAACATCTGTTTTCTTTTTTCCAAGGTCGCATCCCCTTGTGCACACCAATCCATGAATTCACGGATCTCTTTAATCTGCATACCCGATTTTTTTAAACATTCAATCACCCGCAAGGCTTCAATGGATTGATCATTGAATTTACGTATTCCAGATGGCTCCCTTTCCAAATCCCGAAATAAGCCCTCTTTGTCATAATATCGCAATGTGGGAATCGGCAAATCAAACATTTTTGATACTTGTCCAATCGAATACATAAAATTTCCTCATCTTTCTATTGACCTAAAGTTAGGTTTAGGTTGTACCTTTATGATAGTTCTACTAAAGAACCTTGTCAAGGAGGAGAAAAAATGACACAACAATTAAATCTCACCCAAGAATGGGATAAGACATTCCCGCAAAGCGATGAAGTCTTTCATCAAAAAGTTACATTTACAAACCGTTACGGAATCACGTTAGCAGCCGATCTCTACAAGCCAAAAGATCAAAATGAGAACCTGGCAGCCATCGCGATCAGCGGCCCTTTTGGTGCCGTAAAAGAACAAGCATCCGGACTCTATGCTCAAGAGTTAGCAAAGCGCGGCTTTTTAACTCTGGCCTTTGACCCATCGTATACCGGAGAAAGCGGAGGAACCCCGCGAAATATCGCCTCGCCAGATATCAATACCGAAGATTTTATGGCTGCAGTTGATTACCTATCCGTACAAGAGAATGTCGATCCAGAAAAGATTGGAATCTTAGGGATCTGTGGTTTTGGAGGCATGGGATTAAATGCCGCCATCATGGATACCCGCATCAAAGCTACAGTCACATCTACCATGTACGATATGACCCGCGTCAATGCCAAAGACTATTTTGATGCTCAAGATAACGAAGAAGCCCGCCATGAAAAACGAAAAGCCATGTGCGAACAAAGAACTTTAGATATTAAAAACGGAACTTACGCCTCTGCCGGTGCATTGCCCGATGAAGCACCTGAAGATGCACCACAGTTTTTAAAAGATTACATCGCCTACTATCGCAATCGGCAACGCGGATATCATCCTCGTTCTCAAGGCGAAGGAAAAGGATGGAATGTAACCGGGTGTCAATCTTTTATCGATATGCCAATTTTGACTTATGTCAATGAGATTCGCAGTGCCGTCTTGATGATTCACGGAGAGAAAGCCCATTCTTGTTACTTCAGCAAAGACGCTTATGCGAAGATGATCGATGGAAACAAATATACAGATAATAAAGAATTAATGATCATTCCTGGTGCCGTCCATACCGACCTTTATGATCAGATGGACATCATCCCTTTCGATAAGATCGAAGATTTCTTTAAAACGTATCTGAAATAAAAAGCTCGGATCTCATCCAAGCTTTTTATTTCATCATCGATTCGATTTCATTATAGGTTGAAACAGGATCTTGACTTTTAGTGATCGAGCGCCCGACTACGATATAATCACATCCTTGTTCCTTGGCATAATCCGGTGTTGCGACACGCTTTTGATCATCCTTGGAATCATCCGCCAGACGAATCCCCGGAGTCACTGTCAAAAAGTCATTCCCGCAAACTTCATGAATAGCCTTGGCTTCATGAACCGAACATACCACACCATCCAATCCTGCCTCTTTGGCATTTTTGGCATAGTGTTTTACACAGTCGATCACATCCCCTGGAATTCCCAGTTCTTCATTCATAGCTTCTTTAGAAGTCGATGTCAGCTGTGTGACCGCAATACAAAGCGGACGTTTTCCGTCAATGGCTCCTTCATTCAGCCCGTCGATGGCCGCCTTCATCATCGCTATTCCTCCGGCACAGTGTACATTGACAATATCCACACCCAGCTTAGCCAGATTTTTCATGCCACCCTTTACAGTATTGGGAATATCATGCAACTTCAAATCCAAGAAAATATGATGTCCCATTTCTTTAACGGTTTTCACGATATCCAAACCACAGGCATACGTCAATTCCATGCCGATCTTGACATAGATCGGTTCTTCAAATTGATTTAAAAAATCAATAACTTGTTCCTTGCTGGAAAAATCCAAGGCAACGATCGTTTTACTCATCTCTAAAACTCCTTCCCACCGCCTCTTTTGGCGATGTATAACCATAACGCTGTAAAACTGACGGAA
>NZ_CALVBG010000079.1 GCF_944325745.1 uncultured Faecalicoccus sp.
GCAATCGGAACATCCGATCCGTATAAAATATAATGAAGCTGTTGTTTGGGCAGATCTTTGATCGGCGTATCCATATCGATTTGATAATAATCAATCAGTGCCTTCATTCTCTGCCATTCCAAATTTTCGGTATTGACGATATTTTTATAATAGCGAATGCCACCCTGGGCAATCGACAACGACGGATCCGGGATCAAGAGATGCAGATCGACTTTCTGTGTGATTCCCAATCCCTTACATGTAGGACATGCCCCAAAAGGCGCATTGAAGCTGAAAAGTTTAGGTTCCAGCTTGGGAACGCTGAATCCGCAGACCTTACAGGCATAATTGCTGGAGAAGAGGATCTCTTCTTCCTTGGTCAAAAGAATGGCCAAGCCATCGGATAATTTCAAGGCCGTTTCCAAAGAATCGTGAAACCGAGACCGGTCCTGTCCTTTGACGATGCGGTCCACGACAACATCGATACTGTGCTTTTTATTTTTCTCCAAAGGTTCTACATCTTCCAAGTAGACGATCTGTCCATCCAGGCGGATGCGGACATACCCTTCTTTGGTCAGTTTCTCTAAGAGCTCTTTATGCGTTCCTTTCTTGCCTGAGATCACCGGAGAAAGGATCGTACACCGGGTCCCGTCTTCCAATTCCATGATTCGATCGATCATTTCCTTGATTGTAGAACCAGTGATCGGTTCATGATGATGCGGACAATACGGAACTCCGATTCGCGCATACAACAAGCGCAAATAGTCATAGATCTCCGTGACCGTACCGACCGTACTGCGCGGATTGTTGCTGGTGGTCTTTTGATCGATCGCAATAGCGGGCGAAAGCCCTTCGATCTGATCGACGTCCGGTTTTTCACTGTTTCCTAAAAATTGGCGCGCATAAGCCGACAACGATTCCATATAACGGCGCTGTCCTTCGGCATAAATGGTATCGAAGGCAAGGCTGGTCTTTCCGCTTCCGGAAACTCCGGTCATAATGACCAGTTTGTTTCTGGGAATCTCTAAATCTATATTTTTCAGGTTGTTCTCGCGAGCTCCCTGAATCGATATCTTATCTCGTTCCATTTTTGATCACCTGCTCCGTTATTATACCATAGGACCAGGACGCAAACACCCTTTGCGCTCGAAAAGATCATTGAATCGATTCGTTCTTCTTTTGACGTTTTTGGGAAATTTTCAAACCGATCCTATATTCTTTGATTCCTTTTTTTGATAGAATGAAATCCCATCCAAAAAGGAGGCGGTCAACATTTCAGAAGCTTACCCTTTTTTAAAAGAGGACGGATCATTGTGTGATTATGAAATTGAAACGGATCTGCTGGCCAGCCAGATCGGAGAAGCAATCCATGTGATCCGGCACATTCATAAAGAAGACTTGCTCCTTCTTTGTGAACAAGTCTATCACGCCAACGGATCCATACGAGGACATTTGGCCATCACGCCGCAAGATCTGGAAAAACTGAAAACGATGGAAGAGCACTATGCGATCCCCTGCCGTCAATTTGTACTGCCGCAAGGATCCATAGGTGCCTGCAAGCTGCATGTTTTACGATCACAAACCAAAAAGGTGATTCGTCATATGCATCGCATCCAAAAAGAAAGAAACGCCCCCGGGATCTTATGGGATTACTTCAATCGTCTATCCAATTTATTCTTCATGATGGCCCTTTACGAAAATCAAGCCGAAGCAATCGAGGAGATCCCTTTCTTATCGAGGTCTTATGACAGTTAAAGAACTTTGTGTCACAGCCATCATCGGTGCCATTGAATTTGTGGTCTTCACTTCATTTTCTTTCATTCTTTATTTGGAATGCATCACCTTTACCGTGTTGATCTTTTCGGTCGTTTTCCCCAGAAAGATCGCCGTTTCAGGAGCGACGGTTTTTGGTCTTCTCAATATTGTGCTGATCCAGGGAATCACGCCTTGGTCCCTTTGTTACTTGGGAATCTATCCCGTTTACAGCTGGATCTTCTCCACCTGGAAACAGCCTTTGACCAAAAAGCTTTGGATCCTGGCCTTTGTCTGTGCCTTTTTCTCGTTTTTGACAGGCCAGCTTTTACAGCTTCCGTTTCTGTTGTTTTCTAAAACACTGACGATCCTGTATCTGATCCTAGGATTGAAGACTTCTTTGATCCAAGGCGCTTTGTCCGCCATGATTTGTTTGTTTTTATATCACCCGACAAAAAAAGCACTTTGTGCGATAGAAAGGAAACTTGATCTATGAAAAAACTTCTAATGCTTTGTCTGAGCCTTTGCCTGGTTGGCTGCAGTGCGACAGAAAAACCTGAATCATCTTCATCGGATGCCGTTACCTTGCATATCACGGTGATCAATGAGGTCGAAGATGAAACGCTTTTTGATGATGATCTGACAGTTGAAAAAGAAGTTTCAACACTTTCTGACTTTTTAGAAGAAGCCGACTCCTTGGAGGTCGTGATGGAAGAGGGAGAATACGGAAAAACCATTCTCTCCATCTGCGGTGTTGCCACAGAAGACTGGAACAAAGGTCCCTGGTGGCTGTTTGAATCCGATACCAACCAAGCCTGTGTAGAAGCGGGCATGTGTCCGGCTGCCAGCGAACTGACCATTGAAGACGGCGATTCCTTCACTTTCACCTACACCGATACTTTCTAAGAAAAACTCAGCCTGACAATTGATCAGACTGAGCTTTTTTCATTCTTGAATAATAACACCCTGTGCTTCAGGATCGTCCATGATGATCTCTTTGACCGAAGGCACCAGGATCTGGCCGGCATAAGGATTCTTGATACTTTCAACTTCCGTAGTGATCACAGCATTTACGATCGAGCGCTCAAATGCCAAATCGGTATCGATCATTTCACATTGGATCAGTTTCAGATCCCTGCAGTAACAAAGCGGCTGGGTCCCGATGATCGTACAGTTTTCCAGCACCAGACCTTCGGAATACCATGCCAAGTATTCGCCTTTTAACACCGAGTTTTTGACCCATACATCTTTGGAGTGCCAGAAGGCATCCTTGGTATCGAATACACAATGATCAAAATAAGCATTGTTCATGTATTGAAAAGAGTATTTCCCTTGGAAATGCACGTTTTCAAAACGAAGGTTTTGCGCCCGCATCATAAAGTATTCACTGACGGCATTTGAATCTTTCATCTGAATATTGCGGGTCATCCAGCCAAATTCCGGCGAATTAATCTCGCAATCTTGGATCACGACATCATCGCATTCTCGCAAAGCTTTGATGCCATGCATCTTGGTGTCCGTGATCTCGATATGATCCGAATACCATAAGGCAGCCCGACAATTCGGGGTCATTTCACAATGCGTGATCTTCAAACCGTGATCGTGCCAAAAGGGGTAGCGAAGATTCAGATACGTATCCTGGACATCAATATTTTCACACTCTTTAAAGGCGCTTTCGCCGTCGGCCGGCCCATCAAACCGACAGTTTTTCACCATCAGATTTCTCGAACCATAACAGGCTCTTTCTTCATCCATTTGTTGATTTTCTATTCTCATTGCTCATCATCCTTCCTAAGAAAAACAAAGCTTGTTATCCAAGCCTTGTTGATGTTTTATAACCACTGTGAAGCCCAAGAAAGTAATCTTTTCTCAGAAACCGAATCGTTGAAGCGCATGCCCATGACGACTTTGGATCCCGGTGCCAACCTTTGCATGTTCTCCGAGGAATTTCCCATTTCGCTTCCTCCGGAGGTCGCAAATGGAACCACTGTCTTTCCTCCAAAATCATAGCTTTCCATAAATGTATCGATGATCGAAGGTTCGCGATACCACCAAATCGGGAAACCGACAAAGACGACATCGTACTGTTCCATATGTTGTACCGTATTGCGGATTGCCGGACGACATTCAGGATCTTTCATTTCTTGCGTACTTCGACTCAATGTATCATTCCAATCTAGATCAACACTGGAATAAGGTTGAACGGGTTTGATTTCAAACAGGTCCGCCTGGATCGCATAGGCCAATTTGGATGCGACTCTTTCGGTTGTCCCGCTTGCACTAAAATAAGCTACTAGACTCTTTGCCATTGTCATTCCTCCTTACTTAGCTATAGGATAGCACCTAAAGTTAACTTTAAGTCAATAGTTTTTTTATTTTGATAGGAAATTCATCACCAGTTTGACCATGGTTTCTTTTTCTTCAGGCCTTGATTCGGCAATCATCAAAGTGATTGCCACTAGGGCACTATCTGAAATGATCTTCTTGCCGTCAATGATCAAATGATGATTCTTATTCAAAAACTCCAAAAAGATCGTGGCACCAATGCGTTTACAGCCATCGGCAAAAGGATGATCCTTGATAAGGAAATAGAGAAGATTAGCAGCTTTTTCCTCAATACTTGGATAGAGTTCTTGACCAAATACATTTTGATAGACGGCCGCCAAAATACCATTGAGCTTTCCTTCTTCTTTTTCGACACCAAAAACAGCCGACTCAAATTTCATCTT
>NZ_CALVBG010000080.1 GCF_944325745.1 uncultured Faecalicoccus sp.
TGATGCCGACCAGTTCCAAGAGCTCAAGAGCTTTTTCGTAAGCTTCTTTTTTCGTACGTTTATAATGATAGATCATCGGTTCCATGATTTGTTTTCCAATGGTCATCGTCGGATTCAAAGAAGTCATAGGATCTTGGAAAACCATAGCGATCTTACGCCCGCGGATCTCAGACTGTAATTCTTTTTCAGAAAGCTGACAAATATCGACCGTTTTCGGTTCTCCTGTATATTCGTCGTTCCAGTGATACTCGATCATCCCGGAATCAATTTGTCCATTGTTTGCCAAAAGACCCATAATGGCTTTTGTCGTAACGGATTTTCCGGAACCAGATTCCCCTACGATTGCGATCGTTTCCCCTTTATAAAGATCCAGGTTTACACCGCGTACGGCTTTTACCGTTCCTCCGCTTGTCTTAAAGGAGATATTTAAATTTCTAATTTTTAAAATTCTTTCTCTTTGTTGTTCCATATCTTACATCTCCTTCATCGTAGGATCCAGAGCATCACGAAGACCATCTCCTACCAGGTTAAAGCTCAACATCAGAATAGAGAACACAATAACAGGAATCGTCATCTGATAAGGAGTAATGGTCAAGGTATTAAAACCATCATTGATCAATGTACCCAAACTGGCTTCTGGAATCGGCAGACCCAATCCGACAAAAGACAAGTAGGCTTCATAGAAGATCGCATTCGGAATAGACATCATGACCATGATGATCATCTGCGAATAAATGTTGGGTAAGATTTCTTTAAAGATGATAAAGAAACTGCTGGCACCCAGAGTTCGCGATGCCAAAACAAATTCTTCCTCTTTGGTCTTGAGAACTTGTGCTCGCGTGATGCGGGACATCCCGATCCATTCCGTAAAAGCTAAAGCTAAAATAATCGTAAATAGATTAGACTGCATGACCATCAACAAAATCGTCAACACAACCAAAGTAGGAATGGAGTTGATGACTTCCTGGATACGCTGCATGACAGAATCTACTTTTCCACCAAAGTATCCAGAAATCATTCCATAAGTCACACCGATCACAACATCGATCAAAATGGCCATCACGGCAACAAACAAGGAAATCCGCGTTCCCTGCCACAAACGCACCCAAAGATCACGTCCATAAGTATCGGTACCAAACCAATGTTCGGCATTCGGAGCAATATTTTGTAGCGCCGTATTGATATCATCGTATTTCCAGCTCGATAACATCGGAGCAAAGATGGCAAACAAAGTAATGATCACGATACAGATCAAACCTATGACGGCACCCTTGTTTCGCAAAAATAAATTAATCGAATCTTTCCAGGCAGGACGAGCCGGCATGACTTGCTCAACTTCCAAAGCATGGCGGTGTTGTGCCAGCTGGAAATCGTCAGGCTGAAATTGATAATTTTTCAAAGCTTCACTCTGGGTCATACTCATTCATCCTTTCCTAAACGGATACGCGGATCAATAATTCCATAAGAGACATCGATCACGAGCATCATGATAATATACATAGCGGCATACAGGAACGAACAAGCCAGGATGACGTTGTAGTCTGAAGCCTGAATACTATTGATCAACAGAAGTCCTAAGCCAGGTACAGAACAGATTTTTTCCACAACCATCGTACCCGTCATCAAGTTAACCAAAATCGGACCTAAGATCGTGACAATCGGAATCAAGGTATTACGTAAAGCGTGTTTAAAAATGATATCCTTTTGAGACAATCCTTTCGCCTTTGCCAACATGATGTAATCGGAATTTAAAACCGAGATCATTTCTGTTCGTGTGAAACGGGCAACATTGGCAATGACACTCACAGACAAAGCCAAGATCGGCATGATTGCCGAATAAATAGGCTGGCTGGAACTATACATCGTTGGTAAAATATGCAGATTCGTTCCAAAAATGATCAAGATCAGCATAGCGAATACAAAGGATGGAATAGAAACACCGATAACCGAAAGCACGGTCGCCAAAGTATCCCAAATCGTATTTTTCTTCAGCGCAGCAACAACTCCTAATAAAATTCCGACCAAAGTTCCTAAGATACAAGCACTGAGACCCAGGAAGAAAGAAATAGGAGCACGTGTAGCAACAAGTGAAGAAACTTGCATGTCACGATATAAGTTCATAGAGACACCAAAATCACCGGTCAACATTCCACTTACGTATTTTACAAATTGTTGCGGTATCGGTAAATCCAAGCCATAGCTAGCTTCAATCGCCGCACGCTGGGCTTCGCTCAAATGTTCATTGTTGATCGGCGAACCCGGTAAGAATCGAACCATACAGAACAAGACAACCAGGATCACGAACAATGTCACTGCTGAAATAGCCAGACGTCTAAGAATATACCGTATTGTAGATTTAGACATCGAAATCCTCCTTCTAAAAAATAAACACAACACAGTGATGAGCTGTATTGTGTTTATGATAAATTCAACTCAAGATTAGATTAATTAACCTTCAATATCAACGTATGTGAATGTGTAAGGAACACCTACCGGTTTTTGTACCAGTCCCTTTACAGCCGTGTTTTTCAAAGCTGAAGTTCCTTTTTCAAAGACAGGGATATTGGCGTAATCACTCATGGCGATACCTTCTGCTTCGACCATCATCTGCCAACGAGCATCCAGATCCGTTTCTGTAGCGATCTGATTCATCAAAGCATCGTAATCCGCATTTGTCCAGTCACCATAGTTGTTAGAGTTTCCAGTAATCATTAAGTTCAAATAAGTTGTTGGATCACTGTAGTCTGGACCCCAGCGAGTACATGCAAGGTCAAAGTCACGGTTAGCTTGTTTTGTATAGATACGGTCTTGTTTTGTAGTAGCAACCATTTCAATGTTCAAGCCTTCCAATTTAGAGAATGCATTTTGTAGATACGTTGCCATTGTATCCATTGGGCTTTCATCTGTACCATACAACAGACGCAATGTTACAGAATCTTTACCTAATTCAGCCAATGCCTGATCTAAGGCAGCCTGTGCTTCTTCTACATTATATTCTGTATAATCGGCAGCATCATCACGGAAATCTTGTCCTTCAGGACCAATAGATAACTGAGCAGGGATAAATCCATCTGCTTCTTTAGAACCGTCTTTTAATACATTGCTTGTGAAGTCTTCACGGTTGATGGATAAAGACAAAGCTTTACGCAAATTCTGGTTCTGCAGATCTGCATTATTGAAGTTTACCTGAATATAGAACAAATAACCTTCGTTGAAAGAAATGAAGCTTTCATCATCTTTATACTGATCAACAAGATCCGAGTTGATTGGAGCGTAATCATTGATTCCACTCTCGAAGTTCTGAGCGGCAACAGCTGGTTCCTGTACTAAGTTCATAACCAAGCTGTCCAATTTAACCGCATCGGCATTCCAGTAATCTTCGTTTTTAGAGAATGTCGCAGTTGAACCTGGTTCCCAAGTATCCATAACAAAGGCACCGTTTGACAAAATAGCTTCTGGGCTCTTTGCATAATTGCTTCCCTGTTCTTCACAGAATTCTTCATTGATTGGATAGTAGCAAGGGAATGTCATCAGCTCTTCAAAGTAAGCAACTGGAGTTGTCAGTTTGACTTCCAAAGTCTTGTCATCAACGGCCTTGACACCTAAAGTATCAAGATCTTCATCCGTTAATTCGTCTCCGTTTTCGGTTTTTGCCATCAATTCATCAGCGCCGACGATCGAAGCACCACCGGTTCCCATCATGTACGCGTAGTTACCAACGTTTTTGATGATACGCTGCCATGCGTAAACAAAGTCATTTGCGGTTACTTCCGTACCGTTAGACCATTTGGCATCACGTAATTTGAATGTGTGAGTCAATCCGTCATCGCTGACTGTATGATCTTCAGCGATTGCATAGGTGATCTCACCATTTTCATCCAATCCCATCAAACCATCGATTACGGCATGCATGGCATTGAAACTCATTCCATCATCTGCATCGCAAGAATCTAGGTTTTTGATATCCAGCTCGCTGGCAAACGTAAATGTTTTGCCGCCTCCGCCAGAACCAGATCCACATGCAGCTAATGAGACAGCCATAACGAATGCCGCCAGAATAGATAATAGCTTTTTCATATCGAACCCTCCTGTTATATGTGTTCATTCCTTGAACATATGTATCAGTTTAATACACACCTTTTCATTTTGCAAGCAGTTTTCATATTTTTTTCAATGTTGAAATCATTTTCATGAAATTTTCAATGGATCACTAATAAAACAAGCAACTTCA
>NZ_CALVBG010000081.1 GCF_944325745.1 uncultured Faecalicoccus sp.
TTTCGTGTCGACGGCGCTGGTCGAATCATCCAGGATCAAAATCTTTGGTTTTTTCAACAACGCACGGGCGATACAAAGTCTTTGACGCTGACCGCCGGAAACGTTGGTTCCTCCTTGTTCAATATAAGTATCGTATTTATCGGGCATCTTCTGGATGAATTCATCGGCCTGTGCCAATTTACATGCTTCTTCGATCTCTTCATCTGTGGCATTGGGATCTCCCCAGCGCATGTTTTCTTTGATGGTTCCCGAGAACAAGACGTTTTTCTGAAGAACCATGGCAACACTGTTGCGAAGACTTTCCAGATCATAGTCACGGACATCGATTCCGGCGACTTTGACGCTTCCTCCCGTGACATCATAGAGTCTTGGGATCAGCTGAACCAAACTGGATTTTGCCGATCCGGTTGCTCCCAGGATCCCTAAAGTAGAGCCGCTTGGGATGTGCAGGTCAATATTGTCTAGGACATAGTTGGCTTCATCTTGAATGTTTGTGTATTCAAAATAGACGTCTTCAAAGTCGATCTGACCGTTCTTGATTTCCTTGATCCCGTTTTCAGGAGAAACCAGATCGCTTTTCTGATTGATGACTTGGGCAATACGTTCACCGCTGGCAATCGACATGACAACCATGACAAAGACCATACTAAACATCATCAAAGACATCAAAATATTTGCGGTGTAAGTGAATAATGACATCAATTCCCCAGTGGTCAAAGATGAACCGACGATCATATGCGCTCCAAACCAGGAGATCATCAAGATGGCACCATACATGCTCATCTGCATCAGCGGCATGTTCCAGATCAAGATCTTTTCGGCCTTCATCTGAATGTTGTAGATATCGCCACTTTCTTTGTGGAATTTATTCGTTTCAAATTTACCGCGGACATACGCTTTGACCACACGGATCCCGCTGATGTTTTCTTGTACGGATGCGTTCAATGCATCGTATTTGCGAAACATCTTTTCAAATACAGGGTGAACGACAAAGCTGACCGCAAACAGAGCAATTCCCAAAAAGATGATCACGACGATGAAAACCAATGATAATTGGAAATTGATAAAGAAGCACATGCTCAGAGCAGCCACCAGCATAAACGGAGCACGCACACAGATGCGGATGATCATCTGAAAGGCCATCTGTACGTTGGTCACATCGGTCATCATACGCGTGATCAAACCACCGGTTGAATATTGATCGATGTTGCTGAAGGCAAATTTTTGAATGTTTTCATATTCTGCTTTTCGCAGATTCTTTGCGAAACCGCTGCTGGCAATGGCGGCATGTTTTCCGCTTTGTGCTCCGGCCCAAAGTCCGATAAAGGCACAAACGATCATGATTCCGCCGATTTTCCAAACAATATCCATGTTTCCTTCTTCGATGCCGCGGTCGACCAAAACCGACATCAAATAGGGAATCAGGACTTCCATGATAACTTCGATAATGACATAAAGGGGGGACTTGATCGTGTTGATCTTGTATTCTTTGATTTGTCCCATCAATGTTTTCACCATGTTATTCTTCCTCCTTATCCATTATTAGATTCTTGGCTACTTTTTCTAATAAGACGAACAATGTTTCTTGTTCTTGGGCTGTCAAATTGCCGGAGATCTTGGATTCAAAATCGCGAACATTTTTGTTGACGACTTTTTGAAATTCCATCGCTTTTTCCGTCGCTTCGATATAGTGGACGCGTTTGTCTTTTTGACTTTGGATCCGTCGAATATATCCTTTTTGTTCTAAGCGATTCAAGATCCCGGTCACTGTCGGGTTGGAAATGTGATAGAATTCCTCAATGTCTTTTTGAGAAACCTTTTCCAATTTGGTCCATCGTAAAAAACGCAGAACTTTTTCTTGCGAGGCCGTTAAGTCAAAGACTTTCAGGGTCTCGTTCATGTTTTTTTCGATAGCGGATTCGATGCATTTAAAGTAGAAACCGTAGCCATATTTTCTCTTGTCCATGCGCACCTCCTATACCATAGCATGCTATATAAAAATATAGTTTGCTATACAATTATAGGTCATTTGTTCATATTGTCAACCATTAAAAAAAAAGATACAATACGGCTATGCAAAAAAACGAACTCTATCCCGTGATCTGTGAAGATATCACCAATCAAGGCTATGGAATTGTCCATATCGATTCTATGACAGCCTTTGTTTTTGGGTTGCTTCCAGGCGAAAAAGCGAAGATTCGGATCCTCAAAGTGTTATCGCGGTACGCGTTTGGAAAAATCGAAGAGCGCTATACTTTTTCTGCCCATCGTCAAGAGCCTGTTTGTCCGGCCTTTGGCAAGTGTGGAGGCTGTGCATTTTTACATATGGAGTACTCGGCTTCCTTAAAAGTCAAACAAGATTATGTACAAAGCTTGTTTGATCGCGCCCATCTGCCCATCAAAGTGGAATTTCCGTTTTTCCCGCAAGATCCCTATGCCTATCGAAATAAGGCCCAGTTTCCCGTGCAAGTCAAAGAGGGAAAGGTCCAGATGGGGTTTTACCGTCCCCATTCTCACGATGTGATCAATTGTCCTAAGTGTATGATCCAATCGGATGCAATCAATCATGTTTATCAAACGATTCGACAAAAGATCCAGCCTGAAGCGGCAGCCGGTTTGCGCCATGTTTTGATTCGGTCCAATCGCAATAATAAGATCCAGATCGTATGGATCGGTTCGGAGAATCGATTTCAAACCTTGTCGCAGGAACTGGTCGCTACGCTTCCTCAGATCGTCTCCATTGTCTTTAATAAAAATACCCGTAAGGATAATGTGATCTTAGGGGAAACTTATGAAGTATTATATGGAACGGATTTTCTGGTCCAGGAATGTAGGGGACTGCAGATGGATGTCCATTTTAAATCATTCTACCAAGTCAATCCGGTCATGATGGAAGTCTTATATCAAACCGCCATCGATCTGGCAGATCTGCAAGACTTCATGCATGTGGTGGATCTCTATTCAGGGACCGGAACAATCAGCTGTCTGGTCAGCCGGCATGTACAAAGCGTGATTGGGGTCGAGATCGTGGAAGAAGCCGTTCAAGATGCGAAAAGAAATGCGTTGCGCAATCATTTGGACAACGTTGAATTTGTCTGCGAAGATGCCGGGGTCTATGCGCGGAAACATGCCCAAAAGACCGATGTGCTCTTTGTGGATCCCCCGCGAAAAGGGCTCAGTATAGAAGCCACAGAACACATTCAAAGTTTTGATCCCGATAAGATCATCTATATCTCGTGCAATCCGAACACTCTGGTTCGCGATGCCAAACGATTGCAGGAAGCGGGATATGCTTGTCAAAGAGTACAGCCAGTTGATATGTTTTGTCAGACAGCGGGTTTAGAATGTGTATCTTTATTTGTCAAACGATAAAAAGTTCGCTATAATAAGGAACACATGAGGCCGTGGTGGAATCGGCAGACACGCTACTTTGAGGGGGTAGTGGGCATAGCCCGTGTGAGTTCAAGTCTCATCGGCCTCACCATAGTGATTGAGAGTAGCCGCCTAGAGGCGGCTATTTTGAAAGGAAGAGGATGTTTATGAAAAACAATCGATTACCACAAGTCCTTTATGTTTTCTCTGTTGTAGCGTTGGCTTATATGGGATATACGCTGTTCTACAGCTATGATTCCATTACAACCTATTATGCGGCCTATAGTTCACAGGCACCGATCACGGAAATCTTTACTAGTTTGATTTCCAGTGCTTTTACTCCTTTCTGCATGGCATTGATCTTTTATGCTTTAGGGGTGATCGTTCAGATGCTGCAGGGGATCCGTGAGGAATTTGAAATAGCGGCAAGCCAGGAAGAAGAGAAAACCGAGCCCGAAAAACAAGAAGAAACATCGGCCTCAGAGGAACCCAAAGAAGTCCCTTCAAAAACGGAAGAAACAACCGAGAGTGAAAGTGCAGCTCCTGAAAAAGAACAGGAGCCGCAAACAAAAGAAGAATCAAACAGTGAAAGTTCAACTGCTGAAGATCCAGATCAGAAATGATTTGGATCTTTTATTTTTTTTGGATTTTTATCGTATCTATTACTAGGTAGTCGTTTAAGGAAGAAGGAGGAGAGAATGATACGAAAATCCATTCAAAAAATTTTGGGGATCTTATTAGGGGTGATCATGATCTTGATGCAGGGGCTTCCGGTCTTTGCGCAAGAACTTACGATTCATGTGGAGTATCCTGT
>NZ_CALVBG010000082.1 GCF_944325745.1 uncultured Faecalicoccus sp.
CAGTTTTGTAAATCTTCTTAAGACCATAAGTAAGACCTCCAAAAAAACTTCCTGCACCGCTATTTTACATGAAGTTTTAGAACAATACAATGTGTATTTTTGTTTTCCCTTTGCACATTTTAGTCATTGCACAGCCATGCGAACAAACGCTTCATCAAAGGATCGATCTTTCCCATCAGTTCCGGATGCCACTGCACCCCAAGAAGATGGTCACCAGAGATGCCCTCGATTATACCGTCGGGTGCCAGTGCTTCCACCTTCAATCCTTTCCCTAAGGTATCGATAGCTTGATGATGCAGGCTGTTGACCAGCAGCGAATCTTGTGCAAACAGTTTTTGAAATTCGCCATTGGTCTCCAGCTGGATCCTGTGAACAATATTTCCATCATAATCAAAAGCATGATTGATGGAAGACTGAGAAGGAATATCCTGGATCAAGGTCCCGCCCAAGGCAATGTTGACCATCTGCATCCCGCGGCAGATTCCCAAGATCGGCTTATGACTTTCCAAAGCCAATTTCACAAACTCCAGCAAGCAGACATCGACCTCGTAGTCAAATGTCCCGCAGTGCTGGGGCATGGCTCCGTATAAAATCGGCGCAATATCCATACCGCCCGTCAACAGAAAGCCGTCGCACATCGCAACATATTGTTCCATTTCCGCTCTGGAACAAATACAGGGAATCAAGATCGGCAAAGCGCCGGTTTCCTGGATCGAGCGCACATAACTGGTGTTGACACTTGTCTTTTTATTCCCACACAGCGAAGGATCCACCATGATCATCTGTGATGTAGTGATTCCGATTTTTATCATTTCCATTCCTCGCTTTAATTTGTTTCTTCAGGAAAAAAATTTACCACAAACAAATGAATAAATCTACATCATTTCAGTTACACTCACGATCCGGCGCGTATGTTTGTAAACCTCTGCCGTAACACTTGCGCCCGGTTTTAGCTGGCTGTACTCTTTAGCAGAGATCTCGAATCGCAGTGTTTCGTTATTGTGAAAACCCGTCAGATAGTAGTGGTGCGAAAAAATTCCCGTAGGACCCTGTGACTCACTGACTTGTATATCCTTCAATTCAATCGTTTGCGGACCCGCCGAAAGATCAAGCACAAGATCTTTAGAAAACCAGAGTGCCAAAGCAAAGCACACAATAACAAGCCCTGCCCCCAGAGCCTTTTTAGAAGCCTTGTTTCGTACAACCTTCACGACCACATAAACACAAACGATCCATAGGACAGAACTGTTACACAGTTCATCCAACAGTGCCAGTTCTCCAGTTTTCGGCAGCAGCAGACCCGCCGCAATCACGATCAATACAAGAATCACGAGCAGGATCTCCACTATATTAATTTTTTTCATCATCTTCTAGAATTCATTCTTTCCTTCCATCAAAGGGATCAAATCCTTTCTCCACGAAAATTCCCGGGCATAATCTAAACACGTTTTCCCAAAGCTGTCTTTTTCATGGATATGGGAACCGTGATCCATCAAAACTTGAACTACCGGCAGGATGGCCGCGGTCGGTTGTTTCACGACAGTGATCGCATATTGCAGCGGTATCGCCCCATATTGATCTTTTTGGTTGATATCCACCCCGGCTTCCATCAGAAGCTGCGTTATCTGTAACATATACTGCGGCTGGGGTCGCATGACCGAAAAATAAAAGATATGCAGCGCATTTCTTTGATCCTTGGGACTGAGAAAGTTGACATCGGCTCCCTCAGAGATCAAAAATTGAATCATTTTGATTTTTTCATCCGGGTAACGGTCATTGACCAATGCCAATTGAAGCAGGCTCATTCCTGCATAGGGATTGAACAAATTCGGATCTTTGGAATAAAACTTTAAAAAATCCGAATACGTTCCTTCTCTTACCGCATCAAAAATGTCTGTGATCCTCATCGTTTTCGCCCCCATCTTGTTCTATAACGTTATCGTCTATTTCCTGCCGAACTCTTTCGGTATCAAAATGTGATTCAATGATATTGTTCAAGAATTCCTGTTCTACCCTTCTGTCATTTTCATACAACATGATTTCTGCTCCTTTTTTTCGCAGTTCTTCAATCAGATCGTTCATCTTCTGCAGTCCGTCTATATTTTCGATGGGGCATGTATCCACATAACCATTGTTGTTTAGGCGCTCTCGGATTTCAGAAAGAGAACCGTTCCGCATTTTTTTGATCACCGGAATATATTTCATTGTATTGCCATCTTTCAAGACCTTAAACTTTATTTCACTCATCATGGATTCTCCCGCTCTGTTTTCCATTGTTCCATTTTCTTTCTTGTCTTTGCGTTCCACCATGCACTTTCATCAACCTTTTTCAAATAAGACGGCATTCTCGTGATACATTTTTCCCGCAGTTCCTGCGCATCTTCTATAAGATCCATAAGAACCTCGCTTTGTCTTTGCGGTTCTTTTTCTTTCAGATATTCTGTATAAACTTCCTTACATATCCCGCAGAGTTCTTCTGTCTTTATTCTGCCGGCCTGCCCCGGAAAAATGCGGTAACAAGACCAGAGATAGGCGTTCAGTTCCCGGATTTTCGGAGCACTGACCTGCACCCCCAGATCAATTTTAACCACATCCCCCGTTACATATAGGAAAATCACCGGGGTCGTATCCCGATTCATGATATTGCCGGTGACTTCAGCCCCTCCCCCAATGACCAGTTCTTTCGGAACATATCTTCCATGGATCCGAAGCCAGTGCGCGCTTTCGGCAAAATCGATCCGCTGCAGCGGCTCTGTGATTGTTTCAAAATTTTCGTGTTCAATCAGCGCCTCTTGTTCCTTTTTCGCAAGGTATTGATTTAAAGCGGGCAGACTATGATATGTGGTTCTATAGTATTTGAACAAGCGCGGCAGTGTGAGGACAGCGCCCGCCAGCGCAAGAACACACGCTGCCATCGATGGAAGATTCTTCGGGTGCGCTACGATTCCGGCAACCCCGGCAAGCCCCATCAAGCCCCACGCACACAGAGCCAGGTTTTTCTTGATCGGGTATCCTCTTTGCCATTCTGTTTTTCTTAATTGTTTCATAACTTCCCTTTAAGTCCGGCCGACAGGTTCCGGATTGTATCGATTTCAAAGAGTGCGGGATTTTGATAATCCGTTGTTTCGTCCACAAAACAGCGCACCATGCTGGTCCAGTCAACATCAGGAAGCTCATCGACCGTATCACAAGATCGGATCTGCTCCATCACATTCATTATTTTTTTCGCACTTTTTGCGGCAGGATCATCCAAGCGAAGAATCTGGTTCACTTTCTCGCAATGTTGTTTTATTTTTTCTAAATCTAGCCACTCCATAAAAATTTCACTGGCATCGATTCCTGTCTTTGCGGAACAGATACTTTCATATCGATATTTTGTGTCGATTTTACCGCTTTTACAGTCGTAGATCATTTTTAATTCGGTAGGAACCGGTTTTCCATAGCGGGTGCATATTTTTATTAACTTCTCCAGATCCGATTGTCCAAGATCTAGAAAATCCCATATCATATCTGTATCCGTTGCGATCTGATTGGTGGTTTTGATTTTGCCGTCAATGTTGAAAAATGCATTAAAAGAAATACTGTTTTCTTCGATAGATCCATAGGCATAGACTTTGTCGGCCTTGTTTTCCGCAAATTCGACACATAAGGAAATGATCTGTGTCTGGACCTCTAGAAATTCGTCTTCAAAACTTTTGTTCATAGTATCTACTCTCCTGACAGAAGCAGATCTCTTACTTTCGCATACTCATCCGGCAGCACCTGTGAAAGCAAACCAGATGCCTTTACACGAAACAGAGTTCCATCATCATATTCTACAACCAGCACCATGGATTGAGGGTCTGCGAGATCCTCTTTTTCCGTTTTGGACTCCCAGTTGAAAACGCCGTACTCATCCAGTGCCTGAACGATCTTCTGTCCGTTTGTGTAATATCCGCCCTGTGTCTGATACAGATTCTCAAAGAGGTCCACATCAGAGGCTTGATATCGTTTTTCGCTTAATAAATCATAATATACACATTCTGTCCTGGTATTCTTATTTTCCATAAAGGCGATGGCGATGACATTCTCAGTAAAGTCCGATAGCCGGTTTTCGATGTCGTCTTCCAGAAGATCGCTCACATCCCGCGATCTGCCTTTGTATTCTGGTTCATATTCTTCCAGAAGCAAAGG
>NZ_CALVBG010000083.1 GCF_944325745.1 uncultured Faecalicoccus sp.
GAAGTCATGAAGGAAGTGCTGACTTTGATCAAGAAATTAAAATAGAGGTGATACGATGGAAAAGCAGTTTGATGTCACGGGGATGACTTGTGCAGCTTGCCAAGCCAATGTCACAAGAGCTGTTTCCAAACTGGATGGTGTAGAAGATGTCGATGTTTCTTTATTGTCGAATTCGATGAAGGTTACCTTTGATGATTCTAAAGTCGACAGTCAAAGGATCTGCCAGGCGGTTTCCCAGATTGGCTATGGGGCCAGTGAAAAAGGGGCCCAACAGGAAAAGTCTTCTTTTCAAAAGGAATGGAATGACCGTCAGTTAAAAGCGCAAAGGGAACAAAGATCTGCTTTTGTGCGGCTGATGACTTCCGTTGGATTGTTGATCCCTTTGATGTTGATTGCCATGGGTCCGATGATGGGACTTCCGATCTTATCGGGGGAACAGAATGCGATGATGTCGGCCTTGAGCCAGGTTTTATTGGCGACGATCATTTTAGGAATTCAGCGCCATTTCTTTATCCATGGATTTCAGTCGCTGATGCATAGGGCACCGAATATGGATTCTTTGGTGGCGATTGGATCGGGGGCCAGTTATCTGTATGGACTCTATGCGGTCTATCAGATGGCCTATGGCTTTGGTTATGGTCATATGGAGATGGTGCATCATTCGATGCATGCGATGTATTTTGAATCAGCAGCCATGATCGTGACTTTGGTCAGTGTAGGAAAATATTTGGAATCGCGTTCTAAGAAAAAAACGGGCGATGCCTTGGATAAATTGGTGGATCTGACGCCGAAGATGGCCAATGTGATCCGCGGCGGGGTTGAAGTGATGATCCCGGCGGAAGAACTGGTCAAAGGGGATCAGATCGTGATTCGTCCCGGAGACAGGATCCCGGCCGATGGGGTCGTGATCTCAGGTAACGGGGTCGTAGATCAAAGTGCCATCACCGGCGAAAGTATTCCTGTCGATAAAGAAACGGGGGATCCGGTTCTTTCGGCAACTTTGAATCAAAACGGCTCCTTTGTCTTTGAAGCGTCCAAGGTCGGGGAAGAATCGACGCTGGCACAGATCATTCAATTGGTGGATGAGGCCGGCAACTCGAAAGCGCCGATTGCGCGTATTGCGGATCAAGTGGCCGGGATCTTTGTGCCGGTCGTGATCGGAATCGCGGTTTTGACAGGCTTGATCTGGACTCTTTTGGGACAGGATATTGAATTTAGTTTATCCAATGCGGTAGCGGTCCTGGTGATCTCGTGTCCTTGTGCTCTGGGATTGGCGACGCCGGTAGCCATCATGGTCTCTACCGGTAAAGCGGCCGAGTATGGAATCTTGGTCAAGAGTGCTGCCTCATTAGAAAATTTGGCGCATATGGATACTGTGGTCTTGGATAAGACGGGAACGATCACGAGCGGAAAACCAAGTGTACAAAATGTCCTTTCATTAGGAGATGAAAAGGAATTCTTGTCGTGGGCCGCGGGTCTGGAATCGGGCAGCGGGCATCCTCTAGGACAGGCGGTCGTGGAATATGTCAAAGCGCAAAATATTGATTTCTTGACGATGGATACGTTTGAATCGGTAACTGGAAAAGGAATCAAAGCTACTAGCCAGGGGCATACGTATCTTGCGGGCAATAAGCGGTATTGTCAGGAAGAAGGCGTGGCCTTGCCGGAAAAGATCCTGGAGGCGATGGAGCAGGCATCGCATTCGGGCTGGACGCCGTTACTCTTTGTTCGGGATCAGAAGATCCAGGGAATGATCAGTGTAGCGGATACGATCAAAGAATCTAGCCGCATGGCGATCCGGGAATTCAAGAAAAAGAATCTTCAAGTCGTGATGTTGACGGGAGATAATGAAAATACGGCCAAAGCGATCGCGCAGGATCTGCAGATCGATCAAGTGATCAGCGATGTCTTGCCGGCCGATAAAGAAAGTGTGATCCGAGATCTGCAGGCCAAAGGGCATAAGGTCATCATGGTAGGCGATGGAATCAATGATGCACCAAGTCTCATGCGGGCGGATATCGGGATTGCGATTGGCAACGGTACGGATATCGCAGCGGACAGTGCGGATGTGATCTTGATGAAAAGTTCGCTGTTGGATGTCAACACCGCTATTGAGTTGAGTCATAAAACGATTCGCAATATTCATATGAATCTATTCTGGGCATTTTTCTATAATGCCTTGGGCATCCCTTTGGCGGCAGGTTTGTTCTATCCCTTCTTTGGATGGAGTCTATCGCCGATGATCGGCAGTGCGGCCATGTCGCTGAGTTCCGTATGTGTATGTACGAATGCGTTGCGTTTGCGATGGTTCAAACCGAGTGTCCAGTGGGAAGATCAAATTGAGAAAAAAGAAAAGGTCATAGAACAAAAGGAGGAAGAGAGTATGACAAAAACAATGAAAGTCGATGGCATGATGTGTCAGCACTGTGTGGCTCATGTCAAAAAGGCGCTGGAATGTGTGGAAGGTGTTAAACAGGCAGATGTGGATCTGGAAACTAAGAGTGCCGTGATCCATATGGATCAAGAGATCGCCAACGATATCTTGAATAAAGCGGTAGAAGATGCCGGATATACACCGATTTCGATCGAATAAGGGCAAATGCCCTTTTTCTTTAGAAAAATTGTTTAAATCCCTTGAAAATGTGCTAAAATTGTCATGTTGAAAGGGGTTACAAAATGAAACGAGAAGCAGGGATCTTATGCCCGATGTTTTCGGTACCCGGCAATCAGGGAATTGGAGACTTTGGAACAAAGACATTGAAAATGATTGATTGTATAGCGGATGCCGGATATAAAGTTTGGCAGATGTTGCCGCTGCAAGTGACGGGGTTTACCCATTCCCCTTATCAGAATCTCTCGAGTTTTGCGGGAGATCCCATTTATATCAATATCGATCGATTGAGTGAGATGGGGCTGTTGACACAGAGCTCCGTGATCAATTGTAATAAATTCAAAAATCATGTGGACTATGATCAGGTTCGTGAGTTCAAAGAGAAATATTTTGAACGGGCGTTTAAGACGTTCAAGAAAGTCTTTGATGCGTATGAAGAAGAATACAATGACTTTTTGCGCGATGCCTTCTGGCTCGAAGACTGGGTCACGTTCCAGCTTTTCCATGAGCTCCATGATGGGGCCAGCTGGAATGAGTGGGATGAGGAATATCGAAATTATCCGGAAGATCATGATATTGACTTAGCGGATTATCAGGAACGCATGGATTATCTGCGCTTCTTACAGTTTATTTTCTATAAGCAGCTGAGTGAGATCGTCATGTATGCGCACTCCAAAGGTTTGGCAATTATGGGAGATATTCCTTTCTATGTCGATTATGACAGTGCCGATGTCTGGGCCAACAAAGAATTGTTCTTATTGGATCAAAAAGGAAAGCCGGAGTTTGTGGCCGGATGTCCGCCGGATTATTTTAGTAAGACCGGGCAGCGCTGGGGCATGCCGATCTATGATTTTGAAGCGCAGGAAAAAGACGGCTATCAATTCTGGTGCCAGCGCGTTCATTGGACCAATCGTTTCTTTGACAAGATCCGTATTGATCACTTCCGCGCCTTTGATACCTACTGGAAGATTCCGGCCGAGTGTCCAACGGCCATCGATGGCAAATGGATCTTAGGACCGGCAGAAAAGCTTTTGGATGCGATCTTAGCGGCGTGTCCGGATGTGGAACTGATTGCGGAAGACTTGGGAATGATCCGCAAGGAAGTCACGGAACTGGCCGATGCCTACAAGATCCCGGGCATGGAAGTGCTGTTGTTTAAGATGGAGGCCAAGCAGTTAAGGAAGCCGATTCCGCAGCATAAGGTTTTATATACGGGAACGCATGACAATGCCACGATCATGCAGGATTATGTTCATTATGACAACAATCGACGGATCTCTTTGCGCCGCTTCTTTAAAAAGCGCGGCTATGAAGAAAGAGCTTTCTATGATATCGTTTGTCATTTTGCCCTGGATTCAAAAGCCAATCTTGTGATCTTGCCGATCTGGGATATCTGCGGATATAAAGAAGAGGCAAGGATCAATTCGCCAGGCACAGTGGGAGATCAAAACTGGACTTGGAAGCTCAAAGATTTCAAGACGTTCCCGGATGAATTGATGAAAACAAAACAATGGATAGAACAAGCGGGTCGCTAAAAGCGGCCTTTTTTCT
>NZ_CALVBG010000084.1 GCF_944325745.1 uncultured Faecalicoccus sp.
TTGATATTATCTATGCATAAATGATGTTGAAGAGAAGAGTACCTATCGTATCTCTTTAAGAAGAGAGTCCTTGAACGCTGAAAGAGGACAAAGAGGTTGTTAGGGAACATGGTCTTGGAGTTGCAGGGTCGATATTTAGACTTTGACGGTTTCACCCGTTATCGTGATAGAGTATGTTTGTACTTGATGAGGTAAAATGAGTGATCATTTTGCGAAGATAGGTGGTAACACGAAATTCAACTTTCGTCCTATGATGGATGAAAGTTTTTTTATTTTAGAAAGGAAGGAAAAGATGATCAAATTAGAACATGTGACAAAAACCTTTCAAACCCGAAACGGAAATGTTCATGCCGTAAGAGATGTCAGTCTGGAGATCCAGGATGGGGAAATCTTCGGAATCATTGGATTTTCCGGGGCCGGGAAATCGACCCTTGTTCGCTGCATCAACTTATTGGAGAAGCCGGAACAAGGTGCGGTTTACTTTGATGATAAAGATCTTTTAAAGCTTAGCGATAAGGAACTGCGCTTAAAGAGACAGGAAATGGGAATGATCTTCCAGCATTTCAATCTGATGCGATCCCGTACTGTTTTTGAAAATATTGCATTTCCCTTGCGTCACATGAAGATGAAAGACGATGAGATTCAAAAACGTGTGGATTCTTTGTTAGAACTGATCGAGTTGAAAGATCGTAAGGATTCTTACCCATCTCAGTTAAGTGGTGGACAAAAACAGCGTGTGGCAATTGCTAGAGCTTTGGCTACGCGACCCAAAGTGCTTTTATGCGATGAAGCGACTTCCGCTTTGGATCCTCACACCACGCAGCAGATCCTTCAATTGATTCGCCGCATCAACAAGGAATTGAATTTGACCGTGATCTTGATCACGCATGAAATGGCGGTTGTCAAAGATATTTGTGATCGTGTTGCCGTGATGGAGAATGGGAAGGTTGTTGAAGAAGGAAACATTGTGGATGTGTTCTCGCATCCTAAGATGCCGGTCACAAAAAACTTTATCAACACCACAAACAATTTAGGCAAAATCGATGAACTTTTGGAAAACAAACATCCTTTGGTTCAAATTGATTCCAATCAGAGACTAGTGAAATTAAGCTATCAAAGTGGGAACACAAAAGAAGCATTGATTTCGACGATCTCCAGAAAATACAATGTTGATTGTTCGATTATTTTCGGAAATGTTGAAATCGTCCATGATGTACCCTTTGGTACTTTGATCTGTGTTCTTACCGGAAAACAAGAAGATATGGAAAGTGCTTTACAGCTTTGTGAAGATAATCAAGTGCAGGTGGAGGTGATGAAGTGATGATGGATTTTCTCACGGGGATCATGCCCAATGTTATCGACCGATCGGATGTATTTTTAGAATCTATTTATGAGACATTTCTTATGATTTTGATCAGCGGGTCAATTTCTTTGATCTTTGGCTTGATTCTAGGAGCTATATTAGTCGTTACTCGACCAGGTGATATTTTAGAGAATCGACTGATCTATACTGTTTTAGGGAAGATCGTAGATTTATTTCGTGCAGCCCCTTTTATTATATTAGCAATGATACTCACCCCATTATCGCAATTGATCATGGGAACTTCGATTGGATTAAAAGGAGCTTATATTCCTTTGATCATTGGTACTGCTCCATTCTGTGCACGTCAGATGGAACAAGCTCTTTCTGAGATTGATAGAGGATTAGTTGAAGCAAGTCAAGCCATGGGATTTGGACCTTTTGAAATTATTTGGAAAGTATATTTAAGAGAAAGCATTCCAAGTATCATCCGCGGCTTTACGATCACTTTGATCTCTATGATAGGATTGACCGCAATCTTAGGAGTCACGGGAAGTGGCGGCTTAGGTGTATTCTGTATCAATTATGGCTACAATCAATATAACTACGATATATTATGGGTTAGTTTAGCTGTATTGGTTCTGTTAACCATCTTGGTACAGGCGATAGGAAATTATCTTGCGAGAAAAACAACACATTAAATTAAAAAGAAAAGAGGAGAAAAAATGAACAAATTAATTAAAGGATTCACTGTATTTTGTTTAAGTGCAGCTCTTGTTGGCTGTGGGTCAGATGCATCTTCGGATGATAAAACGATCAAGATTGGAGCAAGCGTTACACCACACGCTGAGATCATTGAAAACATCAAACCAGATCTTGAAGATTTGGGTTACGAAGTTGAAATCGTAGAATTTTCCGATTACGTAAAACCGAATCAGGCATTGTATGAAGGGGAAATCGACTGTAACTATTTCCAACACACTCCATATTTGGAAGACTGGGTTGCCAATAACTGCGAAAATGATGATGATCTAGTGGTTGCCGACAAGATCCATTTTGAACCATTGGGAATCTATTCTTCAAAACATTCAGATATCAGTGATGTACCGGAAGGCGCACAGATTGCGGTTCCAAACGATACGACAAACGAAGCCCGTGCTCTTCAGCTTTTACAGGCGCAGGGAATCATTACCTTAACGGAAGGAAAAGGTCTGGAAGCTACAAAAGCGGATATCGTTGAAAATCCATATAACGTGGAAATCGTTGAGCTAGCTGCCGAAGTGGTTCCTACTAAACTGGAGGAAGTTGATTTTGCGGTGGCCAATGGAAACAATGCTTTGAACGCCAAAATTACAGATAACCTTTTGGTTACCGAAGATAAAGGGTCGGAAGCAGCCGACGAGTTTGCTAATGTGATCGCCGTTCGTAAAGAAGATAAAGATTCACAGAAAATCAAAGACTTGCTGGATGTATTAGAAACACAAAAAACCGTTGATTTCATCAATGAAACATACGATGGTGTCGTTGTTTCTGTATTTGATGCCGAATAGATGACGGATAGACTTTCTGGTTTGTATTCACAAACTGGAAGGTCTTTTTTGATGGAACTTTTAGAAGATTTGAAGTATATTTAGACTATGAATTTAGAACAGGCCATTCAACTCGAAAAAGAATACCATCCTTTAGGAACCAGACAGGATCTGTATAAGTTGATTTATCAATCCTGTTTAGGAAACGGTCATATGATCACGAACGAAGAAGAGTCGTATGATCGGCTGATCAAAGAGTGGAAAGAAGCAATTGCGTTTCCTATGCAGGAGATTGGAAATGGCTATGTACGAATGCCTTTAACCAAAATGAAGGAAGAAGATCTTTTGTTATGGAATGAAATATTCATAGAAAGTGCAAAGGTACGATGTACGCGCCGGCTCTTTGACCAGGCTTTGGTTCAATACGGCTTTTCAGATCAAGGTCCGGTCAGCCACAGTGCTGTCTTTAAAGAAAATTATTCACCGAGTTATCGCGTCATCAAAAAAGAGTATATCGATTATTTCCCGTTATTCAAGGTTTGTCTGGACGCCTTTTCAAAACAAAAGATCATTATGATTGATGGCCCTTGTGCCAGCGGGAAAACTACGGTCGCCCGATATTTATCTTCCTTTTTTGAATGCCCCTGCATTCATATGGATGATTATTTTCTGCCTTCTGATTTAAAAACAGAAAAACGATTACAGACACCGGGCGGCAATATCGATCATGAAAGGTTTTATGATGAAGTGGTTTGTCCGTTTTTAAAAAAAGAAGAGATCCATCTTCATCCTTTTGATTGTCATACCCAGACGTATCGCAAAGAAATTCATTTAGAATATTCGCCATTTTTGATTATTGAAGGATGTTACAGTCATCATCCTGCTTTTGACAAACTGGATGCATTCAAGATCTATCTGGATATTTCAAAAGAAGAACAGCTTGCTCGCTTAAAAAGACGATCACCATCGTTACTGGAGCGTTTTTTAAAGGAATGGATCCCGCTGGAAGAACTCTATTTTTCTACCTATTTGATCAAAGAAAAAAGCGACTATGTTTTTAGTCGCTAGTCCATCGTCCGAAGATTCCGCAAGGAAGGACACCGTTATTATGGCTGACAGGGAGAAGGTTTTCTCCGCATTCGATCTGTCCGCCATTTTTATTTTGGATGGTTCGTTTTAAGATCTCATGCAAAGCGGAAATCGTAAAACCGGTCGTGTAACAATTGATGATCAAAAATTGGGCGTCTTTATCCAGTAAT
>NZ_CALVBG010000085.1 GCF_944325745.1 uncultured Faecalicoccus sp.
ATAAATATGAAGCTTTCGTTGTGTATATAATGGTGCAATTTCCACCTGTACTTTTTGAATCACAAAACCACCTCTTTGGGCTTATTGTATCATAGTTCCGATTGCCCTACAGTCGACTATCCAATATTTTGAGTTGAGACAACATCGACGCCTGTATTCGCAACATTTTTCAATACCAGATCTCCCACATGAACAGGTGCCTTCACCTGAACCTTTTTTAATTCCTGGATACACGCAAAAATCTTATTTTTGGGAATAGGATTCCTTGTTTTTACGGATAACATCAAGTGGTTATCATCTCCCGCAAGAGGTACCGTAGTTGTGAGGATTCGAGCAGGTGCACATACTTCTTGCCTGGCATAGCAATCTCCATTCGGGCAGCTGTTCCCATGAACAGACTGTACTTTCCCTTGATTGATCTGTACTGTCAAAACACAACCCATCGGACATCCGATGCATGTAAGTTCCTTAGTTTTCATTGATCTTGGCCTCCAGTTCGATTCGAATTCTTTGAAGATCTATTCCTTCTAATTGTTTCTTGATCAACAAAATCTGCACCATTTCGCCTGGAGTCGCAATTCGAAACGGCCGCCGCATGATTCTTTGATCATTGCCATAAACACAGAAAAAGCCATCTTTATAGATTTGATCGACACGAAAGCGAACCGGTAAAGAGGATTCCATCGCTTCTAAGCACATTCGGCTAGGCACCGTATAACGGACCCCATTTCCTGCTTCAACAGGAACTTCGTGTTTTTGACCTGATTTTGGCTCTCGAAGATACTCAACAGCTTTTCTTCCTGCCATAGAAGCCTCTTGGGATACAAAATCAACCAAATCATGAACATGCAAAACATTGCCGCAGGCAAAAACTCCAGGAATATTCGTCTCCAGACTCTCATTGACCTTTGGACCCTTTGTTTGATCACTCAACTCGATACCCATCATGGCCGACAGTTCATTTTCAGGAATCAAACCACATGACAATAAAAGTGTATCGCACGAAATTCTTTCTCTTGTTTCCGGAAGGATTCTGCCCTCTTTTACTTGTGCGATCCAAACGGCTTCAAGCCGGCGGTTGCCTTCAATGTCCACAACCGTATGCGAGAGCTTCAATGGAATCTCAAAATCCTCTAAGCATTGCACGATATTTCGTTTCAGGCCGCTGGAATAAGGCATTTTTTCCACAACCATTTTAACTTTTGCCCCTTCCAAAGTCATGCGCCTTGCCATAATCAAGCCAATGTCTCCTGAACCCAGGATCACTACTTCTTTTCCCGGCATCAAGCCGTAAACATTCACAAATTTTTGCGCTGTTCCCGCCGTATAGATGCCCGCAGGCCGTGTTCCCGGTATGTTAAGCGCTCCTCTAGGTCTTTCTGTGCACCCCATGGCAAGAATAATTGCTTGTGCCTGGATCTGAAACAAGCCTTCAGAAGGATTCACAGCAGTGATGATCTTATCCTTTGAAATATTCGTCACCATAGTATTTAACGAATAAAGGATATTTTGATTTTTGATTTCACAAATAAATCGTGCGGCATATTCTGGTCCGGTCAACTCTTCATGAAAGGTATGAAGTCCAAATCCATTATGGATACACTGATTCAAGATTCCGCCTAATTGTTTGTCTCGCTCCAAAATCAGAATATCGTCTTCTCCGGCATGCTTTGCCCCTAAGGCCGCTGCTAATCCCGCTGGTCCGCCGCCAATGATCACAAGTCTAACCTTTCTCATAACAGATCCTCCTTATTATTTCCTGCGATAAAATAGGAGTTTTTTCCAGACTTTGTAATCTCCTTGGCTGTTTTTCCATCCTGTTCTCTTGCCAAGATCTCAACGACTTTAGGCAAACAGAAGCCTCCTTGGCAGCGTCCCATGCCGGCACGCACCCGTCGCTTGACCCCATCCAAAGAACGTGCCGGGATTGGTCGATGAATCGCTTCAACGATTTCTCCTTCACTGATCATTTCACAACGACAAACTATTTTCCCATAGCGAGGATCTTTTTGAATCAACGCATTTTTTTGATGGGAGTTCATCGCATAAAGATGGTTAAGTCCTTTCCGCCGCGGCTGGAAATCAGACTTTTGAACAAGATCATATTTCTCTTGAAACCATTTGGCCACTTTTTTTCCAATTGCCGGACAACTGGAAAGACCTGGTGATTCGATTCCAGCTACATCGATAAAGCCAGGTACATCTTTGACTTCTTCTATAATAAATTCATGTGCAGGATGATGGGCTCGCAGCCCGGCAAACGAAGTAATGATCATGTGCATCGGCAGATCTTGCACTGTTTTTTGAGCTTTTTCAATAACGTCCCGCAACCCTTTTTCCGTTGTGTTAAGCGCCTCTTTATCCTGCACATCCTCACTCGTCGGCCCCACTAACAGATTACCGTGAATCGTAGGAGTGACCAAGACTCCTTTCCCCATTTTGGTCGGTAATTGAAAAATCGTATGGCGAACATGTTTTCCCGCTTTTTTATCCAATAATACATATTCCCCTTTTCGCGGAATGATTTCCATTTTCTGCATGCTGACCATATTATGTATTGTATCCGCATGCACTCCTGCAGCATTGATCACATGTTTGGTGAGCACTTTTCCTTTTGAGGTCAAAACACAAAAACCTTGATCGATCTTATCTATAGAAAGCACCTCGGCATCAAAAATAAAACGCACACCGTTCTGCACCGCATTTTCAGCCATGGCCAGATTCAATTCAAAAGGACAGACAATTCCTGCACTTGGTGCATAAAGAGCCCCCACTGCATCTTGCGCAATATGGGGCTCCAACTGTTTTAATCGTTGACGATCAATGATTTCCAGATGCGGCACACCATTTTTTATTCCCCTTTGATATAACTTTTCTAAAAACGGCATTCCTTCTTCTTCCAAACAAACGACCACAGAACCAATCCTTTGGAAGGGAATATCCAGTTCTTCACTCCAGGAATCCATCATAGCGTTGCCTTCCACATTCAACGATGCCATCAAAGAGCCTTCCGGCGCATCGTATCCAGCGTGAATAATTCCGCTGTTTGCCTTCGAAGTCCCTGAACAGATATCCTCTTGTTTTTCCAAAACTACAATATCTAAATCGTATCGTGAAAGTTCACGGGCGATTGCACTGCCACTCACGCCAGCTCCAATAATTACGATATCATGATTGAGCATAGATTCTTCTCCTCTTTAATCTCAATCTTATCTCGTATCATTGGATTGTCAATCTAGTTTCAACTTCTTCTATACCAAAAAGCTCTGATACACTTTCTCTTATTTTCGGACAGTTTTCTAAACACCCCTTTCTAAATAGGAAAAAAGCGTTCAATTAAAGTTAAAAAGGATTTTCCTATAGTTTGTATTGAATTACTCCAAGTTTTAAAAGTTGTATCCCGAATTTTTTCGTATAGAATTCAACTTCATTCTTTTTTGAAAAACCATGGATCGCAAGTTAAAATAGAATTAGGAAACAAAGAAAGGAGATCGAGAACGATGGAATATACTACGATCACCATTGGCCGTCAGTTTGGAAGCCGCGGCCGTGAAATCGCCAAGCGATTGGCAAAAACTTTGAATTATCAGTATTATGATAAAGAACTCTTAGTCAAAGTCGCCCAGAAAAGTGGGTTGACCACTGAATTTTTAGAAAATACTGACGAAAGACAAACCAGCCCTTTCTTTTATTCTTTACTGACCTCTCCTTCGGGACTCTGGTGGAACGATCGATACATTTCGACAGAAGCACTGGCACACCAGGCTCAAATCGAAACCATCCATAATTTGGCAAAACAAGAAAACTGCATCATTGTAGGAAGGTGCGCGGATTATATCTTGAAAGAAAAGAAAAAGTTACTGCGAATCTTTATTTGCGCCGACTTAAAAGATCGTATCCAGCACATCATGGAAAGAGACCAGCTTTCAGAGAAAGAAGCTCGGAAGAAAATCAAAGAGATGGAGAAATCACGAAGTGCATACTATAATTTCAACACGGATCAAAAGTGGGCCGATCCTACTAACTATGATCTATGTATCAATGTCTCAAAACTCGGTGTTCAAAAAACCGTTGATCTGATCAT
>NZ_CALVBG010000086.1 GCF_944325745.1 uncultured Faecalicoccus sp.
GTGATCGGCGGTTTAGGATCAGCTGTCGCAGAAGTGCTGGCCAAAGAAGGAGCCGGATGCCGGCTGATGATGATCGGACTGAACGATGAATTCGGACAGAGCGGAAAACCGAAAGATCTGCTGGCCCACTATGGACTGGATGCTTCCAGCATTGCGAAAACAATTCAAGAAATGGATCTTTGATGACTTCAAAGATCTTTTTTTGTTTCTTGTGGTACACTAAAAAAGAGTGGAGATGAGGATTATGGAAATCAAAAAATGGATGGATTGTATTGGCAATACTCCCATCGTAGAGTTAAGTCGTATTGAACAGGAAGAAAACAGTCTTGCCCAGATCTATGCGAAGATCGAGGCAATGAATCCGACCGGCAGTGCCAAAGACCGGATTGCGAAAAAGATGATCGAAGAAGCGGAAAATAAGGGCTTGCTTCAGGAAGGGGCAACGATCATTGAACCCACCAGCGGCAATACCGGGATCGGGTTAGCGATGATCTGTGCCATCCGCGGATATCACGCGATCTTTACGATGCCGGAAACGATGAGCCTGGAACGCCAGAAGCTGTTAAAAGCCTATGGGGCAAAGATCGTTTTGACTCCGGCAGCCCAAGGAATGTCCGGTGCCATCGAAAAAGCCAATCAGCTGCACGAAGAAATTCCGAGATCCTGGATCCCTTCCCAGTTTTCCAATCCGGACAATCCGAAAGCCCATTATGAAACAACGGGACCGGAGATCTGGAATCAGATGGAGGGTCAAGTCGATGTCTTTGTGGCCGGTGTGGGAACGGGCGGAACCATTACAGGGACCGGGCGATATCTCAAAGAAAAAAATCCTCAAGTGAAAGTAGTTGCGGTGGAACCTGCCACTTCCCATGTTTTATCAGGAGGAAAACCAGGATCGCATGATCTGCAGGGGATCGGCGCTGGATTTATTCCGGATGCCTTGGATTGTTCGATCTATGATCAGGTGATTTGTGTAGAAAACGAACAAGCGTACGAGATGGCACGCCAGTGCGCTCAAAAAGAGGGAATCCTTGTGGGAATCTCTTCGGGGGCGGCTTTGTATGCGGCTGTACAGCTGAGCAAACAAAAAGAATATGAGGGGAAATCAATCGTCGTTCTCTTGCCGGATACGGGCGAGCGTTATTTATCGACGGCTTTATGGAATGAATAGGAGGAAATTATGATCACACGTACGTTTCAAGATTTACAGCTTTCTGGATTGGGACTTGGCTGCATGCGCCTTCCTTTAGTAGCGGGCAGCGATGCCCAACCGGATGCTGATCGGGTGCAGGAAATGGTAGATCTCGCCATTCAAAAAGGGATCAACTACTTTGATACAGCTTGGGGCTATCATGAAGGCGCCAGTGAGATCGTCATCGGCCAGGCATTAAAAAAACATGAGCGTTCAACTTTTTATCTGGCCGATAAATTTCCGGGATATGATCTCAACAATATGCCAAAAGTGGAAGAGATCTTTGAAGAACAATTAAAAAAATGCCAAGTTGATTATTTTGACTTTTATTTGTTCCATAATGTCTGCGAAAAAAATATCGATGCTTATTTAGATCCGCAATATCATATTTACGAATATCTGATGGAACAAAAGAAAAAGGGAAGGATTCGTCATTTGGGATTTTCCAGTCATGGTGATCTTCCGGTCTTGAAACGTTTTTTGGAAGCGTATGGCGAATCGATGGAATTCTGTCAGATTCAGCTCAATTATTTGGATTGGGAATTTCAAAACGCAAAAGAAAAGTGTGAGATCCTAAAAACATATGGGATCCCGGTCTGGGTCATGGAACCTTTACGGGGCGGGAAATTGGCACAGATCGATCCAGAATTTGAACCGGATCTACAAGGAAAGGATCCTATCGAGTGGGCTTTTCGTTTTACTCAGTCGATTCCGGAAGTAACCATGGTTCTTTCAGGAATGTCGGATATGGATCAGCTTCAAGAAAATATTCGAATTTGGGAAAGTGACAAACCGTTGACATCATCGGAAATGGATACGCTTTTGATGACAGCGCGAAAGATGACTGCCAAGACAGGGGTGCCTTGTACGGCTTGTCATTATTGTACGAGTCATTGTCCGCAGCAGCTGGATATTCCTCGCTTGATTTCTTTATATAATGAATTCTGTTTTTCCAACGGCGGCTTTATCGCTCCTATGGTGATTGGAACACTGCCGAAGGAACAAGGTCCGAGTGCTTGTATCCAGTGTCGAAGTTGTGAAAAAGTTTGCCCGCAACAAATCAAGATCTCCGAGGTCTTCCAAGACTTTGTGAAGCGTTTAGGATAAGAATAGAAACACAGTTCAAAGAGAGCTGTGTTTTTTACTTGGACAGAAATTCAAAAGAGTCCATCTAGAAAAAACGGAAGGTCCTGTGGTATACTTTGCTCATGGAATCAAATAAATTACGTCTTGTATTATGTGATATTGACAGCACATTGATTAATTCGAATCGAGAACTAACACCCAAAACCAAAAAGATGATTGAAAAGCTTCATGAAAAGGGAGTGTATTTCGGCTTGGCGTCCGGCCGTCCTGTGGACGAGCTGCAGAAGTATGCGCCGCACTGGGGCTTTGGTTTTGCGTTTGATTTCTTGATTGGGATGAATGGCAGTGAGTTATGGGATAATCTGAAACAAAAACAGATCGATTCATATAAATTGAAAAGAGAATGGATCCAGGAGATCCTCAAGGCGATGAAGCCTTTTCCTTCCAATGCCTTTATCTATCAAGATGGCATGCTGGTGGCACAGCGTATCGATGATGCGATGAAAAAATCGGCAGTGACCAGTCAGAAACCGATCCATGTGATTTCGAGTGATAAAGAACTTTATGAACATGAAAATGCCAAGATCATGTTCCGAATGTCCAAAGAACAGACGCTGGAAGTGGAAGAATACTTCAAAAATCACCCGAATCCATATTATAAAGCGTTTAAGACACAGTCTACTTTAATAGAATTTGCCGATCGCCGGATCTCAAAAGCTTACGCCTTGAAGATCCTTTGCGATAATCATGATTTTTCTTTAGATAATGTATGGTCTTTTGGGGATACGACCAATGATAATACGATGCTTGAGGCAAGCGGAAGAGGAATTTGTATGCTCAACGGCAGTGATGATACAAAGGCGATTGCCGATGAGATCACTCGTTATGACAATGATCATGATGGGGTAGCGATGTATATGCAGGAGCATTATTTTGACGAACTGGGGGAGACTTTATGAATAAGATCGCATTGATGGTGGATTCCAGTGCAGATATCACGAAAGAAGAAGCACAAGAACTGGGAATTTATGTATTGCGCATGCCTGTGATCATCGACGGGAAAGAATATATCGAATCCGAAACGATCACGGATGAAGAAGTCGTGGAAGCTTTACAACAGCACAAGAGTGTGAAAACAGCACAGCCGATCATTGGCGATATGATCCAGATGTGGGATCGATTACTGGAAGAATATGATGAGGTTTTCTATCTGCCTTTGACCAGTGCTCTATCGGGTACGAATAAAACGGCCTTGAATTTGGCCAAGGAAGCTTATGAAGGAAAAGTCACTGTTGTACAAAGTGAGTTTGTTTGTTATCCGACGATCCGCGTCATGGAAATGGCAAAAGGCATGTTTGAAAAAGGCTATACGACAGCGCAGGTCAAAGAAAAAATTGAAAAAGAAGGCGAACTGATGGCTGTCCTGATTCCGGAAAATCTGGAAACGCTCAAAGCAGGAGGAAGGATCTCTCCGGCAGCCGCTTCATTGGCAGGCTTATTGAAGATCGTTCCGCTGTTGAACATTTGCCACGGCTCCATAGATCTGCAAGATAAGGTACGAACCCTAAAAAAAGCTTATCAGCGGGGCGTAGAAGTGGTGACACAAGGTGTGGATCCTGAAGACTATGAATGGATGGTCATTGATGCCTTTGATAAAGAAAAAAGCGAGATGTGTAAAGAAATGTTAGAGAAAGCGGTAGGACAACCTGTTTCTCAACATGCGTTTAAAACGGTGATCTTGTCTCATGTGGGTAAAGGCACTATTGGATTTGGACGAATCAAGAAAATTCACTATTAAAAA
>NZ_CALVBG010000087.1 GCF_944325745.1 uncultured Faecalicoccus sp.
GTGATCATGCCGCCAAACAAAGCTTCTGGATGCGCCTGTAATACATCTTCTGTTAAAGGCTTGGCTCCGGAGCTTTCTTTCCAAGTTCCGTCAGGGCCCACGACCCGATAATCCTGATTGATATGATCATCCTGACGTCCGTCGATATAGACAAACTTATCCATCATCATCGGTATATACATTTCTTCCGGATACCAGGAGAGTTTAAACGTGTTGGATACATAGTCGAAATGTTCTGCCAAAGTCTCTCCGGTCTTGCCGGTCAACATAAACCAGGGACTTCCGATTTGATAAGGTTCGGACAGATGTCTTTTGAATCCAAACTTCGCAAAGAAACTGGCGCTCGCTTTTGTCATACCGCGAATAAATCGACTTTTCGGGAAGGCGATCACGTTGGTAAACGTATAATATTTGTCCGCTTTCTTTTTGAGTTCGGGAGTTTCCTGGTGAGCCACATAGTAGTAATCCTTTGTCGGATCCTTCTCCAGGAACTTTACGATATCTTCTCTTTTTTTGATGGGAATCATTCCATCCGTTAGGTTGATGTAATAATCGAAATGATCATATTGGAGGGAATCTTTGATTTGAATGATGGTCCCTCTAGCCAGAGACAGGTCGCCTTCCTGAGCGAATTCCTGTGTTCTGGAGATATGAACACGAGGGTGATCGGCAAAGGTAAAGGAAACTTTATCGCGCAGATCATCGTTATTGATCATGACGAACGCATGGTCGTTTTGTTTCACTAATTGATTTAAGGTTTCAACGATTTCGTCATAGTCTCGATCGGATTGTAGTAAATATGCGATTTTCATGTTAATTAACACCTCATAAGCCGTATTATATCATAAAAAAGAGGGAATAGAAATTGACATAAACATTATAATGTTATAATCTTTGGTCAGGAGGGCATTATGGAAATCAGAGAGTGCAAATGGTTTGAAAATTTTAAAGAAAATTGGATATCGGGCCAGGAGGTCCAGACGTCTCAAAAGCTTTATAAAGATGCCAAAGGGTTTTACGAATCGATCGATGAATCCCTGGATCCGCAGACGGTGATGTATACTGTCTACACTTGCGAACAAGGGGATCCCAAGACGGGAAACTTGAATTGGGGATTGTCGGTGTTGGAACCGGTGACCGTGAAGGGTGAATGCAATGTCACGCGAGGACATTTTCATGAGGATCTGGACTGTGATGAAATTTATGTCTGTGCCCAGGGAGAAGGCTTTTTGTTGTTGATGGACGAGAACGGTAAATGTACGGCAGAGATCATGAAATCTGGTTCGATCCATCATATTGACGGGCATCAGGCTCATCGTCTTGTGAACACAGGCGATACCCAGCTGGCGGTCCTATGTTGTTGGCCAAGTACGGCGGGGCATGATTATGAACGCGTAGAAGCTATGCCATTTTCCGCCCGCGCATTTAAAATCGACCATCAGATCATTTGGAAGGAAGGAGAATAAGATGCACTATATTAATTTTGAATCAAAATATGATCGTTTTCCCACGACAAAAATATCGGGATTTCAAGCGTATCGGGGATACGATGCGATTTATGAGGAACTGCATTCGAAATGTGGATCGGATACGGTTTTAGTCTTTGATTATTATCCGGGTGTGGATGAAAATGAAGTGATGCAGTTGATCGACCGCTTTGATGCCGCCGTAAAGATTGCCACATACGATATTTTTAAAGAATCAGCGCAGATCAACGAACAATTGAAATATCATATTACCGAAGACCGTGTTTTTGGAAAGATGTATTATGGTGATTTTATCGACTTGATCGATGAAGATCATTTGGCAGCTGCAAAGAAACAAGTGCAAGACACCAAAGGATTACGAATCGTCTATGGAGTGGCGGCTTCTTTAGTGGCCAAAGGAGATGTTCTTGTCTATTTTGATATGGCTCGCTGGGAGATCCAAATGCGTTTTCGTAAAGGAATGCCTAACTACAAGATGGATAATGCCGATGAAGATAATCTTAGAAAATTCAAACGCGGTTACTTTATTGAATGGCGCTTAGCCGATAAGCATAAAGCGCGTTTGTTTGATCAGTTTGATTATGTGGTCGACACCAATAAATCAAACGATCCCAAGATGATCACGGGAGAAGCTTTTACGACAAGTCTGAAGGCGTTGGCTCAGAAGCCATTTAGAACGATGCCATATTTTGATCCGGGTGTATGGGGCGGACAATGGATGAAAGAAGTCTGTCATTTGGATCCGGATCAGGATAATTTCGCCTGGAGTTTTGATGGCGTTCCGGAAGAAAACAGCATTTTGTTTGATTACAATGGCACAGTTGTGGAACTGCCTTGTATGGATCTGGTGTTATACCAGCCTAAAGAACTTTTGGGAGAGCAGATCTATGCACGCTTTGGTGCCGAGTTCCCAATCCGTTTTGACTTTTTGGATACGATGGATGGGCAAAATCTTTCCTTGCAGGTGCATCCTGTCACAGAGTATATCAAGAAGAACTTTGGGATGAATTATACGCAGGATGAAAGTTATTATATTTTAGATGCGCAAGAAAATGCCTGTGTCTATTTAGGTTTACAAGAAGGAATCGATAAAGAACAGATGATCGAAGATCTGCGGGCAGCCCAAAAGGGAAAAATTGTCTTTGATGCCGAAAAATATATCAATAAGTGGCCGGCCAAAAAACATGATCATTTCTTGATCCCGGCAGGAACTTGTCATTGTTCAGGAAGCGGAGCGATGGTTTTGGAAATCAGCGCGACTCCGTATATCTTTACCTTTAAACTGTGGGACTGGGAACGCCTTGGTTTGGATGGTTTACCGCGACCGGTTCATGTGGAACATGGCAAAGAAGTAATCCAGTGGTATCGTACGACACAGTGGGTCAAAGAGAATCTGGTCAATGCGACCTATGAAGTCAAAGAAGAGGGAAATGACTGCCGCATTGAACATACGGGTCTGCATGCTCTGGAATTTATTGAGACAAGGCGATATACTACAGATAAGATCACGGTTCATGATACGAAGGGAACTGTGAACATGTTGAATCTAGTCGATGGTAAAGAAGCAATCATTGAAAGTCCGGATCATTCCTTTGAACCATTTGTCGTTCATTATGCCGAGACATTTATTCTCCCGGCTTGTGTTGGAGCCTACACGATTCGGCCTTATGGAATGAGTGAAAACGAAGAAATCAAATTCGTCAAAGCGTATGTACGATAGGAGGTGTTAGAATGCAAATCGATACGCATCGAGGCGCACCCCCTTTATATCTTCAAGTCAAAAATGATTTGAAACGTAAAATTGAAGAAGGAATCTATCCAAGAGGATCCCTGATTCCACCTGAACCTCAGTTGGAAAAGATGTTTCATGTAAGCCGCATCACGATTCGGCAGGCCATCATGGAGCTTGTCAAAGAAGGATATGTCAATAAGAAGCGCGGTAAAGGAACCAGTGTGACTTACAGTGACAAGATCAACGAAAATGCTTCGGCGATCCGCAGTTTCACGACGGAACTAGAATATCGAGGGATGATTCCAGGGACATCTTATGTTTCGATAGAATCCATCCCTGCGTCCAAAGAAATTCGAGATCTGCTGGAACTGGCGCCCCAGGAAAAAGTTTATTGTTTGGTTCGCATTCGAACCGCCAATAAGAAACCGATCGTATTATTTCAAACGTACATCCCGGGACGTTATGATCTTTCGTTAAAGGAAGATGAATACAGGGGGTCGATGTATGATATCTTTGATCAAAAAGGGATTGGTCGACCAGTCACGATCAAGGAAACGTTTTCGGCGATGTCTTCCTCAAAAGAGATTGCCCAAGCTTTGGGGATCGATGAACAAGAACCGGTCTTGAAACGAGTTCGAATCGCTTACGATGAACATAACCAACCCATCGAATATACGATTTCTTATTATAATGGCGCTCGCTACGAATACTCGATCGAGCTGCATGACCGTTAAAAAAAAACAGCACTTGCTGTTTTTTTGTTTATTCAGGCCGGTAATGGGCGACCAGATGTTTGTCACCGATGCTGTGGGAAACAATGCAGCG
>NZ_CALVBG010000088.1 GCF_944325745.1 uncultured Faecalicoccus sp.
TCTCCTCACTCACGACAAAATTTTGCGGCACTGGTTTGCCTTGGGGAAATGTATCTAAGAATACATTGGTAAATTGTGACAGGTTGGCCCATGTACAAAAGCCTTTGGTGTATAACTTGGAATGATCGGCCATTAAATACGCTTTCTCGCTTCGTTTCAGAACGGCCTTTTTGATCCCGGCCACATTGAGATCAAACGCCATCACTTCCTGACTTTCAAGATCCACTCCATTGGCGGTCATAAAACAGGCATCAAAATGAAAATGCTCGATCAGATCCAACGTCATTGATCCATACGAAGTATCATACTTCTTTGAAAATTCTCCGCCTAAAAGATAGATCTGCCCTTTAAAGTCCAACGGGAGTTTCTGAAGAAGATAAGTGTTTGGCGTCACCATTTCAATATCGCGATACCGCAATCCTTCGATCAAACCCAAAGGGGTCGTCCCTGAATCCACAAAGATACAGTCGCCATCCTTGATGACTTTCAAGGCGTTTTGGCAAATCATCTTTTTTGCTTCTTTATAGGTGTCTTCCTTCAACATCACGGCCGGTTCATTATACCGGGTCAACAAGGTGCTGGTATCCACGATGCTGGCGCCACCGCGAACACGGCGAATCAAATGTTGTTCTTCCAGTTCCTGCAAGTCTCGCATGATAGAAGACCGGGATACATCCAGTGTCTCCATCAGATCTTTGATCGAGACGAAGCTTTTTTCACGAAGCTGATCCATGATGCGGACCAATCTTTCCTCTGTTAACATCTTACCCTCCGATCTTGACCCGGACGCCTTTTTTCTTTCCATATTCGACAGCAGGCATCAGATCTTTTTTATCCATTAACGGATATTGCGCATAGGAATACTTCATTTGAAGATTTTCCCATTTGTTTTTTCCTAACGAATGATAGGGCAACAGGTCGACCTCCGGAAAATGCAGAGTCGCTGCCCATTCAATGATCTTTTCTATTTGATCTTGATTAAAATCCCAAATGACCGGCATCCGCACGATCACTTTCTGCGGACAATGTTTCGATAAATAGGCAAAGTTTTCCATGATCTGATCATAGTCAGCACCTGTGGCATGGTACAGCTTTTCCGAATCCAGATGCTTGCAGTCCATCAAGAACAGATCCACATAAGGTTCTACCTTCTGCAGTTTTTCCAACGAATAATTTCCTGTTGTCTCTAATGCGAGATGAAATCCTTCTTCGTGGATCCTCTGGATCAATTCAAAGCTTTCTTCAAACTGAAACAAAGGCTCCCCGCCAGATAATGTAATTCCGCCTTGGGAGTTTTCATAATACATTTTATCTTTTGTGATTTCATCCAGGATCTCTTCTGCGATCATCCATTTCCCCGAAATCTCTAATGCGTTGGGAATACAGGTTTGGGTGCATGTGCCGCATGCCCGACAAAGCGAATAATCAATATGAAAATCCGGCTCAAAGGTGATCGCTTTTTGCGGACAATGTTTCTCGCAAAGCCAACAATGAACACATTTTCTTTCATCATGCATCAAGACCGGCTGTACACCCCAAGTTTCCGGGTTGGCACACCAGGGACAGTGCAGCATGCATCCTTTTAAAAATACGGTCGTACGGATCCCTGGTCCATCATGGACCGCAAATCGCTCTATATTCGATACACTAATCATATAAGGTCCTGCTTAACAATTCGTCCTGGATATCTTTACTTAAATTCACAAAGACAGCCGAATACCCGGCAACGCGAACAATCAGATCCGGATATTTTTCCGGATGTTTCTGGGCATCTTCTAACTGGCCATGATCCACGACCGTGACCATCAGCTGACATCCGCCATTTTCAAAATAGGTACGGAACAAGGCTTTGACCTTCTCTTTGTCTTCGTGCATCATTCTTGGCGTAAATTTCATATTCTGCACACTGCCGCCATGATACTTGGCATCAAAATGTACCAGAGAATTGAGCACTGCCGTCGGTCCAGATTTGGCAGCGCCGCCTTGAGGATTATTGGCCGGATTCATATACACGCCGCGATTGCGGCCATCCAGACTGGCATCGGTTTGGTGCCCCCAGTCGGTGTTGGTCTGATTGTTCGAGATTACGATCAGATAATATCCAAGACCGGCATCGATTCCACGCTGGCGAATGCCTTTGGCAACATATTCATAACAGCGGTTGGCCAGCTCATCACATTCTTTTTTATCGTTTCCATATTTATCCTGGTTAAGCAATTCTTTTTGAAGCGCTTCATACCCTTTGAAATTTTCCAGAGCGGCTTGATTCAACTCTTCCAGCGTGTATTTTTTCTTGTCATAAACGAGTTTCTTGATCGCATATAAGGCATCGCTGGCATTGATATTGCCGTAAGTCTCATTGGTTCCGCCCAGGATCTCGACACCGCCATCCAACAGGGCTTTTTCCCGTGCGATACAATCGTCCATCAAGATGGAGCTGAACAAGAAGCTGACTTCCTGATTCATGATCTTGTAAGAATATTTCTGCGCATCAATGCTCAAATCAAAATAGTAGTCTTGGACCGCTTCATATTGTTTCATCAGATCTTCAAAGGTCTTTAGCTGCGATAACGGCTTGCACGCAACCGGACCCGCTTTATAGATCCCGTCCATCGGATCGATGCCTTCATTGAGGGCAATCTGAAGAAGTTTGAGCATATTCAGTAAAGTATTCGGCGTTCCGACACTCTTGCCTTGGATCACAAATTCCCCGCAGCCAAAAGGAACATACTGTTCGGCAATCTCTTCTGGGACCCGCATCGCATACTGAACGGCCGGTACATTGACATCATCATTATATAAAGTAGGATAAGTGGCCCCGGAAGCAATACACTCATAAGCCATATCCAAGATATCCTCCGGTGTCGTATGATCAAAACGCAAGGTGAACTGCGGTTCCACATAGCGAGTTTCTTTGCATACTTTCAAACACAAACGGCAGAACAGATCACAGGCTTCCACATCTTGACGACCTCTTCCGCCCACAATGATACGGCCATTGACGGTGGTACGGCGGTTTTCGATCATTTTCCAGAGGGAGGCGATATAACGCAATGCCTGTTCCTCGTTTAACTGTCCGGAATCCATATCTTTTTTCAGATAAGGCCCTAAGACCATATCCATGCGGCCATAATTGATACAGCCGGCACACAAGGCATAAAGCCAGAACAGCTGCAAGGCCTGATGGAAGGTGGCAGGCTTATGATCTTTGATCCAGATTAGGTCGGCTTCCATCAAGTCAAGATCTTGATGCCATGCCAGATCGGCATTTTGTTTGGCTTTTTTTACCAGCTCGATTTGTTTTTGGATCACTTCTTTGAATAAAAGCAGAGCTTCCTGACTTGCCTGGATAAAAGCATTTTGGTGATGATGTTTTAATTCTTCTAATAAGCCGTCAATGCCTAAACGCATTAGTTTTTGATAATCCAACATCATCCCGGATAATCTGGCCGTTGCCATAAACGGATATTGGCAGTCGATAAATCGTCCGGTCGTATCTGATGTCAGTACATCCTGGCAATAGATGGATTTGACATCATGGTCTTGCCAGTAATCATAAAGAGTATCGACGCGTTTCTTTTGTTCTTCGGTATGTAAAAGGGATTTAAACGCTCTTAGTTTATGAAAGACACAGTAATGACCAACCCCTCCAATAGAAGTTACACTGCCAAAACCAATCGGAAGAAAATCCAATCGACCCGCAATTAGATCACCTGGTTCTAAAGAACGAAACAATCGAGGAAAGATCACTTTTAAACAATTGATTTCACGAAGGGCCTTATCGAGTCCCGCGCTTTCTTTATGGACCCGAGTATATTCTTCCATGATCTCTAATTGTTCTTCTGGGGATTTCTCACTGGGAATGGGTTTGGAGACTTCGACATTCTGTTCTCCATCAATATTGATATGAGCCATAACCATGCCTCCTTTGTGATTTCAGAATAGCACACAAATCATTCATATTCAATCAGTTTTATTCATAATCGTTCATATTTTATCAAGATTTTACATAAAAAAG
>NZ_CALVBG010000089.1 GCF_944325745.1 uncultured Faecalicoccus sp.
AAACTGGTTGAACTTTACAGCTAGTCTCACAAAGGATCGGAATTGAATTTCCGGTCCTTTTTTTCAATCTGCTATTTTCAACTCTGAAAAAATCGAATATCATAAATCTGAAAGATAGAACTAGGAGAGAATATATGCACACAGTTACATTAGTTGCTACTGATCTGGATGGAACTTTTTTGAACAGCCAGAAACAAGTTTCCGATTTGAACCGTGAGGCTATTTCCGCCTTGAAACATAAGGGAATCTTGTTCGGGATTGCTTCGGGAAGACCGGTCGAAACCGTTCATGCGATGCTGAATCAATGGGGGATCCAAGACAGCGTCAGCTTCATTATGGGGATGAACGGAGGCGTGATCTATGATATTCGGCGCCGGACCAAAGAAGAATATCATTTGTTAGATGGACAAGTGGTATTAGATATCATCCATTTCTATCAGGATATGGATGTGATCTTCCATGTATTGGTGGGGGATATTCGCTATACCAGTAAATCGACCCCGGAAACGCGTGCTCATGCGAAACTGTTTGGAGAAACCGAGATCGAAATTGATTTGGAAACCTTTCTTCAAGATCGGACGGTCAACAAATTGATTATCTACAGCGATCCCGCTTATCAGCCCAAAGTCATCGAACGATCCAAGTCTTTTCGCCGTTATGACTGTATCGGGTTCAGTACCGCAAACAATCTGTTTGAATATTGCGATCCCGTCATCAATAAAGGGTATGGGATCGAGAAGCTTTGTAAGCATTTTGGGGTCAATTTGGAAAACTGTGTTGCCTTTGGAGATGAGGCCAACGATATCCAGATGCTCGAGAAGGTCGGCATGGGTGTCTGTATGAAAAACGGATGTGAAGCAGCCAAGGCCGTCGCCAATGTCGTCAGTGAATATACAAACGACGAAAGCGCTCTTGGGCATTTCTTAAAAGAACACGTCTTAAACGATTAAGAGACTTCGGTCTCTTTTTTTCTTTCAAAAAATGTAAATCTTTTCAAAGAATGTGTTAAAATGAAAAACAAGAATCGAGAGAGATCCATGAAATATTTGTTTGATTGTGATGATACCTTATATGATCTGGAAAAGCCGTTTGATCAGGCGGTGGAAGATCTGGCTCTGCCCTTACGAAAAAATCAGATTGCCTCTTTTTATAAAGCGTACCGCAAACACGGCGATGCGATCTTTGATCAAGTCCAGGCAGGAAAGATGAGCGTGGATGAATCCGGGATCTATCGTATTCAACATGCCTGCCAAGAATATCAGATCCCGCTAAAGATGGATGCGGCTCTTTGTTTTCAAGAACGCTATCGCTTTTATCAAAATCATATTTCTTTATCTCCTGTCTTATTGGGCTGGTTTTCATCCTCACAAAGCGAAAAGGCCATCTTGACCAATGGGGAAAAAAATCATCAAATGGAGAAATTGCGGGCGTTAGGGATCCCTTCTTTTATACCGGATGATCATATTTTTATCAGCGGTGAGATCGGAGTTCGCAAACCGGATCTTAGAGCGTTTGAAATTGTGCTTTCTTGTTGTGGAGGAGCTGCTTCTGATTGGGTCTATATTGGCGATCGATACGATCATGATATGGTTCCCGCCAAACAAGTCGGAATGCATACGATTCATTTCAACCGCCATCATCGTGTAGACGGGCCTCTGGCGGATCAGGTCGTCTATACAGAAGAAGAATTAGTAACGCTCTTACATAGAATGGAAAGAGGAGAGAAGATATGAATCGAGATGCATTAAAAACAAAAAAGAGAATCGTGATCAAAGTCGGTTCCAGCAGTATCACCCATCCCAGCGGAGATCTTTATCTTTCCAAGATCGAAAAATTAGTTCGTATTCTTTGTGATCTCAAGGCCCAACAGAAGGATGTTGTCTTAGTTTCTTCCGGAGCGATCGCGGCGGGCAGACGGGCTCTACATATTGGCCGAAGACCCGAATCGATTGCGGAAAAACAAGCCTTTGCGGCTGTGGGACAAGCCCGGTTGATGATGGTCTATCAAAGGCTGTTCAGTGAATATAATTTTGTGGCTTCGCAAGTGTTGTTGACCAAAAATATCATGACGGAAAAGCGCTCGCGGGAAAATGCGCGAAATACCTTTGAAGAACTTTTCGCTCTGAATAGTATCCCCGTCGTGAATGAAAACGATACGATCTCCACCCAGGAATTAGAAGAAGTGGAAAGCTTTGGCGATAATGATCAGTTGGCGGCTACCGTAGGGGCTTTGATCCATGCTGATCTGGTAATCTTGTTAAGCGATATCGAAGGACTTTATACGAATGATCCCAAAATCGATCCGCAGGCCAAGCTGATTGATCATGTGGATCGCATCGATGATCGGCTGCTTGCGATGGGAAAAGACCACCCCGGCTCCAGCGTAGGCACAGGCGGTATGCACGCCAAACTGACGGCGGCCCAAATTGCGATGGATGCGGGCAGCGATCTGGTCATTGCGAAATTCGATGATGCGTCCATCATCGCCAAGATCTTAAAAGGAGAAAAAGCAGGAACCTATTTTCAAACCCAGAACAGGAGGGCTCACCATGAATCTTGAAACGATCGGTCAACAGGCCAGACAGGCATCGTATGCTTTGGCAATGCTTTCTTCGCAGAAGAAAAATGAAGTTTTACAAACTGTTGCGCAATGTTTGCGCGCAAACCAGGATCCGATCTTGAAAGCCAACGATCAGGATATGGAAAAGGGAAAACAGAAGGGTCTCAATGAAGGCTTATTGGATCGTTTAAAATTAGATCCCGCCCGATTGGAAGCCATGGCCGATTCTTTATTGGATATTGTAAAATTGGAAGATCCCATCGGAGAGATCTTGGAAGAAAGAATATTGACCAACGGTCTGAAGATCCAGAAAAAACGAGTCCCTATCGGTGTGATCGGAATGATCTATGAAGCTCGTCCGAATGTGACATTGGATGCCTTTTCGATTTGTTTTAAGAGCGGCAATGCCGTGATCTTAAAAGGAGGAAGCGATGCCCTTTTATCCAATATCGCCATCACCCAATGCATCCAGACGGGGCTTGAACAATGCGGGGTCGATCCCTTTTCAATCCAGCTGATCGAATCGACATCCCACGAAGATACACAGCGCTTTATGAGTATGACAAAATGGATCGATGTGATCATTCCCCGAGGATCTGCCCGTTTGATCCAGTCCGTCATGAACAATGCCAAAGTACCGGTGATTGAAACGGGAGCGGGAAATTGCCATATCTATATCGATAATACAGCCGATTTAAAGAAAGCGGTGGAAATTGTCTATAACGCCAAGACCCAGCGAATCGGTGTCTGCAATGCCGCCGAGTCTTTGTTGGTGCAAAAAGAGATTGCCCCCAAGATTTTGCCTTTGATCCAGAAGCGGCTCAATGAAAAAGAGGTTTGCCTCAAAGTGGATGACGAAGCGTATGCGATCTTAAAAGAACAACCTGGAAGAATCGAACATGCCACGGCAGAGGATTGGAAAACCGAATATTTGGATTATATCTTGTCGGTTAAGATCGTATCCGATGTCCAAGAGGCCATCGATCATATCAATCAGTATTCCACGCATCACAGCGAGTGTATCGTGAGTGAAGATCCGCAAGCGGCCCAACAGTTTTTAGATCAGATCGATTCGGCTTGCGTCTACTGGAATGCATCCACCCGGTTTACCGATGGCGGCGTCTTTGGTTTGGGGGCTGAGATCGGTATCTCCACTGGAAAGATCCATGCGCGCGGACCTATGGGATTAAAAGAGATGACTTCTTATAAGTATACGATTCAAGGAAATGGGCAGGTACGTTAGGCTTTTCGCAAGAAAAGTCTTTTTTTGTGGTACACTATATCTGTTGACAAAAAAGGAGACGC
>NZ_CALVBG010000090.1 GCF_944325745.1 uncultured Faecalicoccus sp.
TGCAGAAGAATTTCACCTGTTCCAATATATCGAAAGTTACGAATGAACATCAGCAAAAGCATCAAAATCAAACTCAGGACGATAATTAAAACAATTGCATGTTCACTTTTTTGTATCTGAGATCGAGCCCACTGAAGACTTCTCGCAAAAAGATTTCCTACAACTCCAAACAATACTGCACACAAAAAGATTTTGAACAAAACACCCCACGAAAAGCTGGGCAACTCCAAAACAGATAGACGTAAAGATGGAATTCGAAAAATAAGATGTACGCTATAAGACATCAAAGAAGCCAATAAAGCATAAGGAAGCTCTTTCCATCGCCGCGAAAAGATTTCCACCGCAAAAAAAGCAGCCGCAATCGGGCAGCCAAATAAACACGACAGCGCTGCTGCGATTCCGCAAGTCAAAGAACACCCCATCGAAAAGACAGGAATTCTTTTTTGAAGGAAGCTTCCTATCGCCGACCCCAGCTGCAGACTGGCCCCCGCGCGGCCTGTACAAGCCCCTAAAAGATGTGAAATCCAAGCTTCTGATATCGCTAAAGGTGCATTCCTTAAAGGGATATGAACCGCAGATTCTTCTGCTTGAAAAATCTGTTCTATATTCTGTTTATCGTTTCCTATATTTTTGATTAGCCATCGTGTCAACAAAGCTCCAACCGGTAATCCCCATAAAAAAAGGCTGCCCATTTTCAAATGAAGATCCGTTAAAAGCCGAACGCCTGAAACAAAGATACTTTCAACCATGCCGACAACTAGGCCCAAAAACAGACAAAAGACAATGAACCGTCCCTTTTTTCTTCCAAATTCGATCAATGATTCCATGAACTCATCTTACGAAAAAAAGACATGGAAGTCCATGTCTTTATTCTGCGCTGATCGTGAATTCTGTTTTCCAAAGCCCATGCAGATTGCAGTATTCGTAAACAGTCACTTTACCAGAACGATGTTTTACACAAAAATGAACTTGTGGTTCCTGTCCGGGATTCAACGTTTTCTTTTCCACTGTACCATCTTCAAATTCTGCCCATACGGCTGTAATATAATGTTCTTCCAACATTGGATGTGGAACGCTGCCCACTTTTACGATCAATTTATGTCCATTCTGTTCTACAACTGGTACATGTTTTTCTAAAGCTCCATCCGTGGTACCGGCTTTAACTTCGTGGAATCCTTCTGGCAACTGTCCGCCTTTTGGTTCTACGACCATTTCAAACACTGCACCACATTCATTGCATTTTACGATTTTCATTTTTGAAATCCTCCTCTATATTGACATTATATCGATAAAAACTTAAATTATCTATGAATATGACCGCATCTTACAATATTTTACAATGCACTCCCTATCAGTTGCGATTTCAAGTCATGAAACCAATCCGTCTGGATGAACTTCGAAATCATTTTTTTTGTTCTAAAAAACATTGGAATCGATGCACCGATTTTTCGATCCCAACTTTAGAACCTAAAAAAAACTATACGATTTCTTTTAAAATGCAGGCAAAATCTTGCGAATACTCGAATCAACCAGTTTCTGTTGTCTACGAAGATTCCTTTTGTATTGTTGCCTTCAAACCGGCTTTTTTACTCGTTCATGATGATGGTCATCACACAGACACCTTACAAGGGCGCATCAATGCCTATTTAGATTCACAAAAATGGCCTTACAATGCTCAAGCGATCCATCGAATCGATACCGAAGCGAGCGGCTTGGTTCTCTTTTGTAAATTTCCTTTCTTCCAGCCCTTCTTTGATCATCAAATGGGAACCCATCTGATTCAAAAAGAATATCTTTGCATCTTAAAAGGGATCTTGTCCTCTAAGCACGGTATCCTTCAGAACCCGATCGCAAAAGACCGGCATGATGCCAAAAAAATGCGAATTTCAAAAACGGGAAAGCCTTGCAGTACCTTGTATACAGTTTTGGAAGAAAAATCTAACACTTCGTTGATTCAGGTACAGATCCAGACAGGACGGCGCCATCAGATTCGCGTTCATATGAAAAATCTTGGCCATCCTATTTACAATGATCCTTTATATGGAAAAATCGAGGACAGCCGCGGCATGCTTCTACAAAGCAAGCAGCTGCGTTTCCACGTTCCTTTTCAGAAGGATCCTGTCACAGTGATCAGCCCAAAAGATCCGCGAATGATATTAGAATAGTATACCCCTTAAGATAAGCGATCCATACTCCTATACTTAAACATGAGCAAAAAGGAAGGATCGTTTTTTTCATGCCAAGCATCCAAAAAAAGCCAATCCCGATTGCCATCAAACAGGCGACCATCATCCGTTCAATCCCCAACAAAGCCCCAAAATAGAAGAAATAGATCACATCCGCCTGGCCGATCCATTCCGGCTTCAACCAAACCATCCCTAACGAAGGAATCCCATAAAGAAAAGCGCCACTAACAGAAGAGATCAAACTTTGAGACGATCCCAGGCACAAAAACAAAAGCACCGACGGAACAACCCACTTCTTAGAAATATAGTACGTTTTGGCATCTTGCCAAAACAGACAATAAACATAGGTCAGCAAAGCGAACCCTTTAAACAAAGAATCTTGCGGAAGGGATCGGATCGTGATCAGCTGTCCACAAAGAAAACAAAGTTTTCCGACCCAAGGCAGTTTCATTTTTAAACCAAATTTTTCAAAAAGAAGAATTCCTAGAAAACTTAAACCAATAAAAAAGATCTCCATACAAGAAAGTATAGAGATCGTTTCTTACAAAAGTGTGACCAAAGATCATTTTTGGACAGTCTGCAGATAATCAGGATCATCCCCTTTTGGATTATAAACCAGTTTCAATAAAACAGGCGTGATGATCGTTGTAAAGACTACACACAATAAAATAGGGGTCACAAAAATCGAAGGCAGGATGCCCAATGCCATACCGCGGTTGGCAACGATCAAGGCAACTTCTCCACGGGAAACCATACCGCATCCGATGTGAATCGACTGCGTCTTGGAATACCGGCAAAGCAATCCGCCCAGTCCACAGCCAACAACTTTACTGACTACTGATACAACACAGAGTAAAACGATCAAGATCAATAAGCTGGTTGACAGTTGTAGCGGTTCCAATTTCAGCCCAATGCTTGCGAAAAATACTGGCGAAATCAACAGATACGACAAAGTACCAATACGTTTTTCAACATAAGCACATTGACTGGTTCCTGAAATAATCAAGCCGGCCACAAAAGATCCCGTAATGTCCGCAACCCCAAAGAATGCTTCCGAAGCATAGGCCATCAATAGGGCAAAGGCAAAGCTGACAATTGAATACCGCTGCAAACCTCCGCGAGAGTCATGATCAAACCACCAGGCAAACGCCTTATGTAATACGATTCCCACCACAACCGCAAAGATAAAGAACAATACGATCTTCAACAGCACCATTCCTACATCGATGCTGCTGTCGGCCAAGCCAGAAACGATCGTCAAAGCAATGATTCCCAAAACATCATCAATTACGGCAGCCGCCAAAATCGCATTCCCGCTCTCGGTTTTCATGGCCCCCATCTCTTTCAAGGTTTCCACTGTGATTCCTACCGAGGTTGCCGTCAAGATCACACCTAAGAATAAATTCTCGATCCAGGCATCCGGACCGACGTTATACATCATGCCGATCGCATATCCCATAGCCAGAGGAACCAGAACACCTAATACTGCGATCACAAATGCCTTCAATCCGGCTTTTTTCAGATCCGTGATACTGGTTTCCAGACCCGCACCAAACATCAAGACGATTACTCCGATCTCCGACAAAGTTGAGATCAGATTGCTTGGCTGTACCAAGCCAAAGACAGCAGGCCCTAATAAGATCCCTGC
>NZ_CALVBG010000091.1 GCF_944325745.1 uncultured Faecalicoccus sp.
CCTCCTTCGATCTCGAAGCTTACGACACCGCAAGAACCGTTTGGCAGATATTTCTGTGCCAAGTCATAATATTTATCGCCTGGCAAACCGCTATATTGTACGGAGCGTACTTTGGGGTGCTTCGATAAGAACGTGGCCACCGCTAAAGCGTTTTGACTGTGTCGCGGCATGCGAACGTGTAGACTTTCTAGGCCAAGATTTAAATAAAAGGCATTTTGCGGTGCTTGGATACTTCCCAGATCGCGCATAAGTTGAGCAGTGGCTTTGGTGATAAAAGCACCTTCCAAGCCAAAGCGTTCGGTATAAGTAATGCCGTGATAGCTTTCATCGGGCGTTGTGAGCCCTGGGAATTTGTCAGGATATTGGGTCCAGTCAAATTTTCCCGAATCGACGATACAGCCTCCGACAGCCGTTCCATGACCATCCATGTATTTGGTAGTGGAGTGTGTGATAATATCCGCACCCCATTCAAACGGCCGGCATAAGATCGGTGTCGCAAACGTGTTATCAATGATCAAAGGGACACCGTGGCTGTGGGCCGCCTGAGCAAATTTTTCAATATCCAATACAGTTAAAGCCGGATTGGCAATGGTTTCCCCAAAGACAGCTTTGGTATTCTCCTGGAATGCCGCATCCAGTTCTTCCAAGGAACAGTCTGGATCAACGAAGGTGAAATCGATGCCCATGCGTTTCATCGTGACCGCAAACAAGTTATAAGTTCCCCCGTAAATACTGTTGGAGGCAACGATGTGATCACCGTTTCCGGCAATGTTGAAGATTGCAAACAAGTTGGCCGCCTGACCGCTGCTCGTCAACATGGCAGCACTTCCGCCCTCTAATTCGGCAATCTTAGCGGCGACGGCATCGTTGGTTGGATTTTGAAGACGGGTATAAAAATATCCTTCGGCTTCCAGATCAAATAATTTTCCCATATCTTCACTGGTCGCATATTTGAACGTAGTACTTTGGATGATGGGGATCTGCCTGGGTTCCCCGTTGCCAGGCGTGTATCCGCCTTGCACACATTTCGTTCCCATTCCTTTATTTTTCATGATTTTATCCTCTTTTCGTATACGCTTATTTTAGAGGGCATCTTTTTGAATGTCAAAGATTTGCCGTAGAAGATGAAAAAGATCACGGGAATTCATGTATAATAAATAAGACGAAAGAAAGGGAGCGGGAGGATGAAATTATTTGCGAGCGATTTGGATGGAACGCTGCTGAACCGAAAACATCGGGCCGACTGGATCATCAATCACGGATTGCAGATCATCAAAGAGACAGGAAATGTATTTACGGTATCTACCGGGCGAAATTTATCGTTATTTCGAACGGCTAAATTAGATAAAAGCTATGTGATCTGTATGAATGGTTCTTGTATTCTGGATCCCGATGAGAAGATCTTGATTCGTCATCCTCTGAATAAAGAAGTCCTTCACTTTTTATTATTTGATACGCCTTTTCAATTTGAATACCAGACGATTGACGGGATCTATACGACCAAGGATGCGGAAAGCTTTACACAGATCTATATGGCAAACCAGATGTTGCGAAACCGTGATATCAAAGAAGATATGGTCAAAAATCTGGCTGCCTATTCCTTTGAAAGCGATCCGTATTGGATCTTGGATCAGGAGATCTATAAGGTCAACTTGCATTTTACGGATCCATCGATGGGCCCCCTCATGGATCAATTGGCTAAAGATCATGCGGACAAGATCGTCAATGCACCGAGTGTTCCCAGCTTGGCGGAGATCACCGGGGCCGGCATCACCAAAGGCAACGCGGTCAAAGAGTTAGCAAAGATCCTGGATATCCATGATCAAGATATTTATGTTTATGGAGACGGCATCAACGATGTTTCCATGTTGTCGAGTTTTGAACATTCCTACTGTCCGGCCGAAAGCACAAAGGAAGCCAAAGCTGCTGCGCATTATGAACTGGGTCCTTTTGAAGAGTATTCGGTCATTCGCCATATGGTGGATGTCTGCACGAATGCTCAGTAAAAAAAGAGAATGTTTCAGACATTCTTTTTTTGATGATTTCTAATGATATAATGAGACAGACAGTCAAAGGAGTTGTGATTATGAAAAAGAAAAATTGGATCAAAGACTTGATCTTTGTTTTGATAGGAAATTTGATCATTGCCTGTGAAGTCGCTTTTATTGTTTTGCCCAATGATTTGTTGGACGGTGGCATTGCCGGGCTTTCGGTGGCTCTGCAGCCTTTGATTCCCATCGATCCAGTATGGATGATCAATGGTTTAACGATTGGATTGTTCTTTTTAGGATTGATCTTCTTGGGCAAGGCCTTTGCGTTGAAAACCGTGGTTTCCGCGATTGCGTATCCTGTGTTTGTGACCATTCTTTCTTCAGTGGCGGCCCAGTTTCCCGAATCCACCTTTGTGTTGCCGGATTATCTGGCGGCCATCTATGCCGGTGTGTTAGCCGGTTTTGGACTGGGTCTGGCTTTTAGAGCCAATGCCAGTACCGGCGGTATGGATATTCCGGCCTTGATCTTGAGAAAATATGCCAGGATCCCTTCCGGGCAGGCAGTCATGATCATTGATGTATTGACCGTATCTTTAGGAATCTTTACTTATGGTCTTCAGAAAGCGCTGGTAGGGATCATCACGGCTTTTATTGCCGGCCAGGTCATCAATAAGACCGTGTTATTAGGTTCGCAGAGTGCTAAGAATGTAATGATCATTTCTTCCAAGTGGGAGGAAGTACAAGACTATCTAATGGAAACAATGTCCAGAGGTGTAACGGTACTCAGCGGTAAAGGTGGATATACTTCGCAAGAGCGTCCGGTATTGATGTGTGTGCTTTCTCGAAAAGAGTATCCGCTTGTGGAACAAGAGGTCAACCGCATTGATCCGGCAGCCTTTATGATCGTTAGTGATGTTAACGAAATCCATGGTTCCGGTTTTACCTTTGAGGATGGAACAATCAATCGAAATGTATGGTAACATATTGTTAGCTTATATTGTATGAAAGACAGAGATATTTATACATTTGCGTATAAAAGTATCTCTGTCTTTTTCTTTTGTCTTGAAAAAATAATTATTTAAAAAACAATGAAAACGCTTGCATAATCATTTGTTATATGTATAATAGGTTATGTAAAGATATATAATGATATATAATCATTAAGAAAGGGAGAAAATTATGAGACAAGAACATGCAGAACAAATTGAAAAGGTAATTCAGGCCTTGAAGGCCAAAGGGGAGGTGAACGAAGTTTACTTTGTGGCTTGTGGTGGATCTCAAGCTGTTTTGATGGCTGGACAATATTTATTTGATCGTGAATCCAATGTACCTAGTCATGTATATACCGCAAATGAATTTGTTTATGACACACCGAAAAATCTTTGCGCAGATTCACTGGTAATTTCCTGCTCACATTCTGGCAACACACCGGAAACCATTGCCGCTACTAAGCTGGCTAGAGAAAAAGGAGCTATGACAGTTGCCCTTTCTAATTTAGTGGGATCTGAACTTTGGGAAGCTGCTGAATATCCTGTTCATTATGACTGGGGAAAAGAAGTTAGTGATTCTGATAAAAACAAAGGCATTCTTTATGGTCTGATTTTCAACTTGTTGAAAGTGTTAGCGCCAAATGAGAAATGGGATGTTTGTTTACAAGAATTGGAAAAATTAACAGAATTGAGTGAAGAAACAAAAGCACAATATCCATTTGATTTTACTTATCAGAAAATTTTTAAC
>NZ_CALVBG010000092.1 GCF_944325745.1 uncultured Faecalicoccus sp.
TTCATTGCGGAAATGCGAAAAAAAAAAGCCCGAAGGCTTTTCTTTCTCATTCAATTAAGCAATGATCTTCTGAGCGCGAAGTACTTCTTCGATTGCTGCGATAGCTTCTTCTTCGTCTTCACCAGAGCAGCTGATAGTAATTTCAGACTGTGTAGGAATTCCTAAAGACATAACACCCATGATTGATTTCATGTTTACTTCACGTCCTTTGAACGCAACGTTGATTTCGCTCTTAAATTTGCTGGCGGCATTTACCGCAACAGTTGCAGGACGAGCATGTAATCCTACTGGATCAACTACAGTAACAGTCACTTGTTTCATTATAAATTTCCTCCTAAAGTAAATCTAAAAATATTTTAGTCCATTTCCATTAATAAATCAATACAATTTCAGTCAACTTCCAAGATTCGAATTCCTTGATCCGCAAGGGCTTTCGCAAACAATCCGTATCCATAAATTAAACGATTTTTAAAGCTTCCATCATAGATCCACCCATATCCGCAAGTTGGTGATCGAGCTTTCAGGATCGCCAAATCAACGGTTTGGATATCGATGCAATCCAAGATGTTCGCAATCGATTTTTGCATGACTTCTGTCAAGTCTTTCCCGCTCGAATCGATCAACCGACCATCCAAGATCTCGCAAGGCAATCGCGGGATCCCTAAAAAAGCTTCCGGACAAACTGGTACGATCTCATGCCCGGCAATCAGGTCCATGACCTCTTTGCGAAAACAATCCCTTCCATCGTATCGACAACGCTCCTTACAAAGGCAAGCGCTAATCAAGATCTTCATGAATTTGACATCAATTCATCATACAACAAAGAATAGGTCTTTGCACTATTTGCCCAACTTACATCGGTATTCAATGCGTTAGTCTGCAACATCTTCCAATCATCTTTGCGATTATAGAAGACATCGATTGCATAATAAAGCGTATTGATCAACTCATTTGAATTGTAGTTCTCAAAGCTGAAACCATTGCCGCTCTTGTCATATTCATTGTATGGATTGACCGTATCTTTCAAACCACCCGTCTCACGAACTAATGGAAGCGTTCCATAACGCATCGAACAAAGTTGTGAAATACCACATGGTTCAAACAGACTTGGCATCAAGAACAGATCGCTGGCAGCATAGATGCGATGCGCCAGGCTCTCGTTATAGCCATAATAGAAACAGATCTTTCCTTTATTTCCATTCTCTAGTTCGCGGAATTTATTTTCGATCTGATTCTCTCCGCTGCCTAAGATCGCAATTTGGATCGGAGCCGCACATAAAGCATCTAACTGTTCCATCAATAGATAGAATCCTTTTTGCCAAGTCAAACGGCTGACACAGCCTACAAGCATTACATCCGGGTTCTCTTCAAGTCCTAACTCTCTTTGAAGAGCCAGTTTGTTTTCTTTCTTTTGTTTATCCATATTGACTTTGTCGAAATGATACGGAATCTCTGGATCCGTCTTTGGATTCCACAAATCGATATCGATTCCATTTACGATTCCCCAAAGATCATATTTGCGCATGTTCAGGATTGCTTCTAAATGTTCCCCATATTGCGGTGTTAGGATCTCCTGGGCATAGGTTGGAGAAACGGTCGTGACCTTGTCTGAATACAAAATACCAGATTTCATAAAGGAAATACCGCCGTCAAAGCGAACATTTCCGTTATCTAACAAATAGTATGGAAGCCCCAGACAAGAATCTAACATTTCCGGTCCAAAATTTCCCTGATAAGCCAAGTTATGGATCGTATATACAAAACGAATACTGCGGTAACGCGCATCATTATCATGCGTTTCTTTGACCATGCATGGAATCATGCCCGTATGCCAATCATGACAATGAATGATGTTAGGCCAGTAATTCAACTGGTTCAACATCTCGATCACCGCTTTTTGGAAATACGCAAAACGTTCTCCGTCATCATCGTAACCATAAAGCGTATCTCTTTCAAAATAGCCTTGATGTTGAATGAAGAAGAAACAAACATCGCCTTCCATCTTGGAATAGACGCGTACAGGAACTTCGTGATAAGCAATCGATACCGAATATTCACAGTCAAAATACAGATCATCCATATATTTTTCGGCGATCTTCTTGTATAAAGGCATGACCACCTTCACTTCATGTCCCTGGTCTGTCAAAGCCTTCGGCAATGAACCAATTACATCGGCAAGGCCTCCTGTTTTGATAAAAGGAAGACCTTCACCGGCCACCATTAAAATCGAAGCCATTAAATATTCTCCCTTCTACCAATATAAAGCGGATCTTCCGGAGTTCCTGTCAAATCGATCTTTTTATAGATCTTCGTATGTTTGTCAACAATCACATTTTTCAAGACCGCATTGTCTCCAATCTCAACATCTGGCAAGATCAAGCAGTTTTCAATATGAGCGCCTTTTCCTACCTTGCAAGCTCGGCCAATGATCGAATTGACCACTTCTCCATGAATCTCACTGCTGTTGGATACTAAAGAGCCAATAGCACTTCCGCCATCCAAATAAATGGCTGGTGCACTGTCATTTGTCCGTGTATATGCCGGCCATTTTGGATTTGAGAATTCACGCATGTTTGCTTCATTCAAGATGGCCATATTACTGTCGTAATAAGATTTCAAATCATTGATGCAGTAAACACTGCCTCTAAAATTGACACCGCGGATATCCATATCTTTACAATGATCATTGACAATGTCTTTGAACCAATACATGCTGCTGACCTTACGTGCTTCTTCAACTAAAGAAACAAAGATCTCTTTTGACATGATATAAGTCTGTAAAGAAAGCTGGCGATTCTTATAGTTGCCAAGATTACTCTCAATGCTCAGAACCCCTTTTTGGCGATTCATCTGCAATACATCGCAATTGATGTAATGTGTTTTGGCATCATCCACATTCTGATATAACATTGTGATTTCAGCACCGCTTTGGATATGCTGATCCAAATAATCGGCATAATTGACCATATAAACCATATTGACTGGCGCAATGACCACATAATCATTTTTATTTTCCTGGATTGAATCGATCTGATCATAATAGCTTTGAACATCCGAAACATACTGAATGGCTCCATCTTCACGATATAAAGGAATCAAATCAATACGTCCATGTTTCGAGTTGATATTATAATGACGGCCACTGCCAACATGTTCAATCAATGGCTGAGGGTTGCCATTTACAAAAACCTTGATATCATGGATTCCTGAATTGGCCATGTTAGAGAGTGGAAAATCGATCAATCGATATCTTCCAATAAAACTAAATGCCGCAATCGGACGATATTTTTGTAAACCTCTTACATAGACACTTGGGTCATTATAAGTTACGATTCCTAATGCATCACACATCGTCGGTTACTCCCCTTTCTTTACGCGTTT
>NZ_CALVBG010000093.1 GCF_944325745.1 uncultured Faecalicoccus sp.
CAAACTGATTGATGCCAGTCCGATCGGCATCAATGTGCGCTCTACCGTGGCAACTTATGCCAATGTGCATGATGAGCTGCGCAAGATCTTTGCGAAACAGACCAAGGCTTATAAAGCCGGGGATTTTTCTTATAATACGGGCAAACTGCGCTGTCCGGTCTGTGATGGAACCGGGCAGATCGATCTGGATGTCCAGTTTCTAGCGGATGTGCAGATCCCGTGTCCGGAATGCCATGGCTCTCGCTACAGCAAACAAGCGGATACGATCCATTATCATGGTTTGTCCTTGCCGCAGCTGATGGCCATGGATGTCGATACGGCTTTGAAACATTGTCAGGACCTGAAGAAGGTGCAGGAGCGCCTGGAGATCTTGTCACAGTTAGGATTGGGCTATTTGACACTGGCCGAACAAACGCCGAGTCTTTCGGGCGGAGAGGCACAGCGGTTGAAATTGGCCAGCGAGATGAAAAAGGCCCAGCACGATTCGATCTTTGTTTTTGACGAGCCGACGATCGGCTTGCATCCTTTGGATGTCCAAGTTTTGATGAGGGTCTTTATGACGCTAATCGAACAGGGGGCCACTGTGATCGTGATCGAACACGATCTGGATATCATACGCCAGGCAGACTATGTCATAGATATGGGACCGGGCGGCGGTCAGGAAGGCGGCCGGATCGTGGCGTGCGGTACACCGGAACAAATCAGGAATACGCCCGAAAGTATCACGGGGAAATATCTATAGAAAAAGAGCCTTTGGCGCAAGACTCCCAAGACTCCAAAAAAGGACCGGGTGTACCGGTCACAGTCTATGAAAGATGGGGGACATCTTTTCGTATGTACAGTAGGTTTGAAATCCGATCTCTTTGAGCATCGCTTTGGCTTCCCGGATTCCGCATCCCAAGTGTTCGGGTTTATGGGAATCTGATCCAATCGTCAGGATCGTTCCGCCCAGATCATAATAGAGCTGCAGGATGTCTTTGGAAGGAGTGGAATCCTTGAGACCATAACGCTGGGAGGAAGTGTTGATCTCAATGCCTTTTTGATCCCGGATCACAACTTCAAGCACCTTTTGGATCCATGGCTTGATCTTTTCAAAAGGATAGGGTCCTCGTTTATCGTAGCGGTTGATCAGATCCATATGGCCCAGCACACTGTAGTTTTTATAGGAAGAAACAAGTTCATAGAGGGCCTGGTAATAGCCTTCATAGACTTCTTTTTGGCTCTTTCCTTTCAGGTAGTCCTGATTCCAGAATTCCTGATCATCGATCTCGTGGATCGACAACAAGATAAAGTCAAAAGAATAGCGGTCAAACAGCGCCTGATATTGCGGAATCGTGTGTTTCTGCATGCCAAATTCCATGCCGGTCTTGATCGTGATCTGATGACCGTAGCGTTTTTTCATCTCTTCTATGGTTTTGAAATACAGAGGATAATCGCAGTTGGTCAATGGCTCATTTCCGCGATAAAGAATGGGTTTTCCGGGTTCCTGGTCGAACTTGATTCCATAGTCGACGTGTTCGGTAAAACAGATCTCATCCATATGCATTGCGATCGCATCTTGGATCACATTTTCCATAGGATAAACGGAATCGTCGCTGAAAGCGGTATGGACATGGTAATCGGCAAACATAGGCATCCTTTCTATTGCATCGAAATTAAATGAACTTTCAAATTCATTTTCACATAAAGCTCTTTATGAAGGTCATAGCGATTCATCTTTTGAAGGCAGCTTTCCTTGAGCGCAGAAGGAAAGAAGCGGTCCAAATAGTAGAATACACCTTTTTGTTCAAATCCGTAAACGATCCCGGCAATTCCGTTGTCCAAACAAATCAGATGATGCATGATTTTGCGCGGGGTCTGGATCAGAGCATTCATGAATTCGTCGGGCTCTAAATGTCTGGCAAACATAATACTTCCTCCTTTGTGATTTCAAAGTACCTTGTTTCAAAGAAGGATTCAATAATATTTTTGAAAGTATTAAAAATAAAAGGAAAAATATAATGTTCAAAAATAAATCATAAATGATTATCTTTTGAACAAAAAAAGTCAGAAACTCTGACTTTTTTATTTCGGGATCGATAAAGTGCGGATGGCATTGAGCACGGCCAAGACCATGACGCCGACGTCCGCAAAGATCGCAAGCCACATATTGGCCAGGCCTAAAGCCCCTAAGAGCAGGCAGGCCAACTTGATACCGATCGCAAAGACGATGTTTTGATAGACGATACCCAAACATTTTTTGGAGATCTTGATGGCCTTGGCGATCTGCAGCGGATCATCATCCATCAGGACCACATCGGCAGCTTCAATGGCGGCATCGCTTCCCATGGCTCCCATGGCAATCCCGATATCGGCGCGCGAGAGCACCGGGGCATCGTTGATGCCGTCGCCGACAAAGGCCAGGACGGATTTTTCCGGTTTTTGTGCCAATAACTCTTCAACTTTTTCTACTTTATCCTGCGGCAGCAGATCGCTGTAGCAGGCATCTAAACCTAACTGATCCGCAAATTCCTGGGCCGCTTTCTGGATATCTCCCGTCAACATCACGGTCTTCTGGATACCGCAGTTTCGTAAAGCCTGCATGGCTTGTTTACTGGTAGGTTTGATGCGGTCGGAGATCACGATATGGCCGGCATAGCTCTGATCGATGGCCATATGTAAGATCGTACCAGTCTGATGGCATTCGATATAAGAAATCTGGTTTTCTTTCATTAGTTTATCATTTCCAATGAGAACATCGTGACCGTCCACTTTTGCTTGGATGCCGTGGCCGCTGATCTCACGGATATCGGATACGCGGCTGCGGTCGATCTCTTTTCCGTAAGCTTTCTGTAAGCTTTTGGAGATCGGATGGCTGGAAGCACTCTCGGCCAAAGCGGCTATTTCGATCAGTTTTTCCTGATCCATGAGATTATGATGGACCGCACTGACTTCAAAGACGCCTTGGGTCAAGGTGCCGGTCTTATCAAAGACGACGATCTTTGTCTTCGAGAGGGTTTCCAAATAGTTGGAGCCTTTGACCAAGATCCCGGCTTTCGAGGCTCCGCCGATGCCCGCAAAGAAGCTTAAAGGAATCGAGATCACCAAGGCGCAAGGGCAGCTGATGACCAAGAAGGTCAATGCCCGATAGATCCAGGAATACCATTGCGGATCCGAACCTAAAAACAGTAAAACCAAAGGCGGCAGGATGGCCAACGCCAAGGCGCTGTAACATACGGCCGGGGTATAGATCCGGGCAAACTTGGAGATAAAATCTTCGGAA
>NZ_CALVBG010000094.1 GCF_944325745.1 uncultured Faecalicoccus sp.
AAGATTGATTCCTTTAAGAAATTATCAACGCTTCTACTTAAAGCGGTGAAAAACTTATTAAAGTTTCAAAGTTTTTGTTGAGTTTCGACAAAAACTTTTTTGATTCTCTCTCTTGTCTTGATTTATATTATTAAATATGAGGAACAAATATGAAATTTATTATTGAACATTTATCTAAAAACTTTGAGGCCAAAAAAGTTCTCAAAGATATCAATTTTACATTTGAAGAAGGAAAGATCTATGGGCTTCTGGGAAGAAACGGGGCCGGTAAAACAACGCTTTTTAATTGCGTCAACGGCGATTTAAAAACAGACAGCGGAAATTTCTATCTAGAAGATGAGCTCGGGCATCGACGCAAAGTGATCGCAACGGATATCGGTTATGTCCTGTCGACTCCAACGGTTCCAGAATTTTTAACGGGAAGAGAATTCTTGAAATTCTTTATGGACATCAATGAGAAATCCATCAAAGATACAAAAAACATTGATGAATATTTTGATTCTATGAGCATCGACCCAGAAGACAGAGACAAACTGCTCAAGGACTACTCCCACGGCATGAAAAACAAGATGCAGATGCTGATCAACATCATTGCTCAACCCAATATCCTGCTGCTTGATGAACCGTTAACATCCCTGGATGTAGTCGTAGCGGAAGAAATGAAACAGCTGCTTCGTTCTTTAAAACAAGATCGCATCACCATTTTCTCTACGCATATCATGGACCTGGCCCTTGATCTATGTGATGAAATCGTACTTTTAAGTCATGGTGAACTGGAAGTGGTGGATAAGGCAAACCTGAACAGTCAAGAATTCAAAGATAAGATCATCCAAACATTGAGGGAGAAAGCCAATGAATAAGACCCTCAAACTTTCTTTTTCTTTGAAGAATACATATCGTGTCAACGGGATCTTATTCTCCTTGAAGCAGACTCCTCTAATCAAACGATTTCTTCCTTCCTCGCTCTATCAAGTAAAAGGGCTGAAGATCTTTGCGAACATAGTCTCTATTCTGTGGGAAATTGCCTCTATCTTTCTGGGGAAGTTTTTATATTTTGCCTATATGGTATGCGGTATAGCCGTTTTATATAAAGACATTCCTACGGATGATTTGTTTTTGCATATCTTATTCTTTCTGAGTGTGATCGGAAGCTTTTCAAACACTCATCTTTTCAATCCAAGCAAGGATAAATACTATGCGATGATCCTCATGCGGATGGATGCCAAAGAATATACATTGGTAAACTATTTCTATACTTTGTTAAAAGCAATAGTAGGTTTTATGCCTTTTACGATCTTATTTGGCATGGACAGAGGCATTTCTCTATGGCTGTGTATATTATTGCCATTAAGCATCGTTGGCATGAAGCTAAGCTTTGCCGCCTTCACTCTTTGGGATTATGAAAGAAGAGGCTTTGGTTATAATGAAAACAAATTATCCAAATACGGTTGGGGATGGATTGCTGTACTTTTAGCGATTACTTATGTCCTGCCTGCTTTTGGATTTGTCTTGCCAAAAACAATGACAACGCTTCTTTTTTTAGTTTGTATCCCTATTGGTACCCTCGGACTGATCAAGGTGGTAAACTTCAAAGATTATTACGCCATCAACAAAGAGCTGTTGGCAAGTTTAACGAATCAAATGAACAACACTTCCATCGCACAGGTGATCAAACAAGCCAATGAAAATAAAATCTCGACAGATGCATCGATTACCAGTCAACGCTCTGGTTTTGAGTTTTTGAATGAACTCTTTATCAAAAGACATAAAAAAATTCTCTGGAATTCTACCAGGAAAATCACTTATATCTGTACTTTTCTTGTAGTGGCCGTGCTCATGATTCTTGATCTTGCACCAGAAAGTAAGCCAGTCTTTAATGCGGTCATCATGGAGTATTTACCCTACTTTGCATTTATTATGTATACGATCAATCGCGGAACAACCTTTACGCAAGCTCTTTTTATGAACTGTGATCACAGCTTATTGACCTATTCTTTTTATAAACAACCAGACAATATCTCAAAGATTTTTCAGATTCGTCTGCGCGAGATCATGAAGATCAATGCCGTTCCAGCCCTTGTCATCGGGTTGGGCCTGGCACTGATCTTATGGGTAAGCGGCGGAACCGATGATCCATTCAACTACGGAATCCTTATCGTCTCTATTTTTAGTATGAGCTTGTTTTTCTCGATTCACTACTTGACGATTTACTACTTGCTTCAGCCTTACAATGCCCAAACAGAACTAAAAAGCGGCACTTACCGAATCATTACAAGCATAACCTATTTTGTCTGCTTTGCGATGATGCAGCTGCGTATGCCGATCATGATATTTGGTATAATGACAATAGTTTTCTCTATCCTTTACACTATGATCGCAAGCATTTTAGTCTATCGTCTTGCCCCGAAGACATTCAAACTTAGAACATAACGACCTTTATTTCTTTTGAAAGCACAAAAAAAAGCCATTTAACGTTACCGCTTTTGACATTTTTTCAGTTTCGGCAATGTTAAATAGTTTTAAGCTTTTTTATTATTCCTCGATAATTTCAAAAAGAATCTGCATGTAGTACTTCATTAAGAAGTTCATCAGCAATATATGTTTTGATCCCTTGAAGATCTTCAATCGCTTTTTTAGAAAAGATGACCTTAACCATTGTTGATTCCAAGCAGCCTTTCTACATCGTCAATATCTGTCCAACCATGTTCTTTACCTGATCTTTCACCCCTTGCCAATTCGCTCATCAATTTTAAAGCAGCTCTGGTCTTTTCGTATTCTTCCATATCCATCACAACATAGCGGTCTCGACCATTTTTGGTTAGAAAAACAGGTTCTCCTGCGGTGATATCTTTCAAAACATCTGTGTAGTTTCTTAAATCAGATACAGGTCTGATATTAGGCATAACGTCGACCTCCTTGCTGCAATAATTGTAGCTTAATTCAGCATAAAATAACACAGCATAAAGTAGTGCTTTTAAATAGAAAAAAGCAAAAGAAATAGTAATATGTATCTAGAATTAGCGACGTTTGCGTCCGCAATCCTAGATGAAAGAAGTGCCTGGTCTCCGGTTTCAAAACTTTAATTTTTTTATACTTTTGAAACCATGACAATTATATTGGCGTTATTTTGTGTTGAAAACAAATTACTTTCATATGTCTAATGCACTTGACCATCTCATTTCCTAAATGGTCGATGGCAATATTTGTTCCTAACACCCCTCGCCAAG
>NZ_CALVBG010000095.1 GCF_944325745.1 uncultured Faecalicoccus sp.
GGATCGCTTAATCCGCCATCAAAATAGATTTCATCCCCAATCGGATACGGTGCGCAGATCACGGGGATACAGCTGCTGGCTTTGAGAATATCATAATGATCGATCGGCATTTTCTTCCCGTCAAAATAAACCGGCTCTCCCGTTCTGGCATCAGTACCGACCACTTCAAATTCCATAGGATTGCGCACGAACACTTCATAGTCCATCGGATCCTCCCCGGTAGAATTTGCCAAGGTTCCATAAATATAATCCAAATCCAAATACTTTTTCTTTTTCAACAGATTGGAAAATGACATATATTCTTTGCGCATCGCATATTCCAAATAAAACCGTTTGTTTCGCCCTCTTTGTTTTGCCAAAAAGGTGGCAATGTTTCCGCTGCCGGCAGACACTCCGATCCCATAATCAAACGAAATATTCAGATCCAGGCAGCCATCCAATATCCCTGCCCCATAAATATCGCGCATGCCGCCTCCGACATCAATGATTCCCGTTTTCATAGTCCCTATTATAACAAAAAAAGATGGACAAAGTTTTATTTCTGTCCATCTCTATGTTTATTATTCGACCGTATCCAGGATTTCCTTCATCTTTTTGGCCAGTCCTTTAATCTTGTCTACCGATAAAGAACATACCGCTACCCGGATCCCTAAGTTGACCTTCACGGTATAGATATGATTTTCCATCAAAGCTTCATGATATTTGTCACGTGTTTGATTATCCATCGACAAGGTCACAAAGAATCCTTCTTTATAAGGATAATGTTTCAAGCCCACTTCTTCTGCCTCTTTGACAAAGATATCGCTTCTTTCCTTCAATAAAGACACATAGTGAAGACGTTCCTGATCATACGCTTCCAAATGATGATCCATCACATCCACGAAAGTTGCCATAGCGCCGTTATTGATATTGGACCAAGTTGCACGGGCATCTTTTTCAAAGACGATCTTCAATTCTTGGACCGCTTCTTCCTTTTGTCCCATGATAATGGCCGCTCCGCAGCGCAATCCGTAACTTGTCATTGATTTACTCAAACTGAAAGCCACCACAACGACGATGTTCTCCGAAATCTGATCAAAAACCGAGAAGTATTCTTTGGCTTGTTTTTGGCCATAAGCATAGTCGATATAGGCAATATCGTTCAATAAAACGACAGAATGCGTTTGTGAACATTCATTCAAGAAAGCGATCACTTCATTCCACTCTTCTCGGGTTAACGAATATCCGGTCGGATTATGACAAGGGTCGTTAATCACCACGACCAATTTATTTTGTTTGGCCATGACTACCTGGCACGTCCTTTTAAAGGAATCCACGTTGAAATGATCTCCTTCAAACAAGGAATACGTTTCTACCTGCAGATTGTTCATCTGCGCCATCAAGTTATAGCTTCCCCAGGCAATCTCCGGCAAGATCACCGTTTGCCCGGCATCCAAGCATTCCTGGATCGTCATTGCCACAGCACCCGTTCCTCCCGGGGTTGCGATGATCTCATGATGCAGATGGCTGTTGCCGTTCAACACCCATTGATAAACGCGATCTTTAAAATCTTCATTCCCGGTAAAGCTGGCGGCATAAGCAGCCAAGACCCGATTATCCAGATTTTTTAACGAAGCGAATACACTGTCTAAGGCCACCAGTTTCCCTTCTTCATCATAAAGCGAACCAATCGTCGCATCGACCACCGCATCTTCACCACTCTTGGCCTTGTCTTCTTTGGCCTTTTTTACGATCGTAAATACAGTATCTACGATTGGTTTCTGACTGACGCTTTCTTTCACAAAACTCATATTACTGACCTCCTAACGAATACGTTCCTAAACTCTTGATACTTTCGCAGTTTTCTTTCATATCTTCAATGCACGCCTGTACTTGGGCAGCATCTCCATCCATTTCTACAAAGAAGAAATATTCAAACGGTCTTCCTTTGATCGGACGCGATTGAATGCTTTCCATATTGATCTGATGACGGGCGATCACTTCAATGATCTTCGCCAGCGAACCGCTGGTATGCTGCACAGTCAAAAGGACGCTGGAGCGATTGCCCGATGTCTTTGGCTGAAGCCCGATCACCAGAAACCGGGTCGTATTTTCGGTATGAGCTTCGATCTGATTGGCCAAGATCGCAAGGCCATACAGTTCCGCATTTTCTTTGGCTCCGATTGCCGCCTTGGTCTTGTCGTTTTGACTGGCGACATATTGAGCTGCCATGGCGGTATTCGGGTAACTGATCGTTTGCACCCCCAGCTGCATTAAAAAATCGCGCGACTGCATCAAAGCCTGGTCTTTCGAATAGACCCATTCGACATCTTTTAATGTCGCTCCCGGAATCCCTAAAAGACACTGTTCCACCTTCAGATCATAGACTTCCTGGATATAGACCGGATATTCCAACAAGGCATCCAGCACCTCTCCGACTAAGCCGGAATTGGTGTTTTCAAAAGGGATCACGCCAAATTCAGCCCGCTTATCCACAACGGCCTTAAAGACTTCCTCAAAATTTTTGAAATTCAGCTTCTGATCATTGGGGAAAAGCCGGGCTGCGGCAATCTGGCTGAAAGCCCCCTGCACTCCCGCATAGGCGATCACATGCTGGCTCAACAAAGTACGCTGATAGTCTTTTGAATTGTTCATCAGCTTCTTCAAAAAATCCTTATAGAATTCCTGATATTCGGGATTCTGTATGCGTGCGCTGTTTTTGTCGATCACCGCTTGTTCTCTTGACCCGTCAAAAACCGGCAATCCATTTGCTTTTTTATACGCCAGGACTTCTTTGACGGCATCCATGCGCCGTTCATATAAAGAAGCCATTTCTTCATCGATTTGATCAATCGTTTGGCGAGCTTTTTCTAATTGATTCATGATGATATTTTAGCACAAAAAACCAGACACATACAAAAAACCCAGGGAAGTCCCCTGGGATCTTATTGATCTTCTTTTTCGGCCGCCAGCGATTCATCGACCCCTAACAAATAGGTCACGGCCGCCGAAACCACAAACGCCAGGACAGCACCGATGATCGCAAAAACCATATTCATCATATCCGGACCGATAAAGCCCAACAAAGCCAAGAAACTGGCCACCGGCAAGAAATTATAGACTTTTAAGCCGACGATGGCCGCAAAGAGTCCGGCCGCCAAACCACCCGCCATCATTCCGATAAAAGGCCTTTTGTAGCGAACCCCGATCCCGTAAAGACCCGGTTCGGTCAC
>NZ_CALVBG010000096.1 GCF_944325745.1 uncultured Faecalicoccus sp.
ATGGAAGATCACTATTTTGGAACGATCAAATCCCGAGTGCAGGCCTTCATGAAAGATTTGAATGAACAACTGTGGGAACTGGGAGTTTCAGCCAAGACCGAACATAACGAAGTGGCTCCGGCCCAGCACGAATTGGCCCCTGTCTTCTCAACGACCAACATCGCAACCGATCATAACCAGTTGACGATGGAGTTGATCCAGCGCATCGCAAAGAAACACGACATGGTCGCCCTGCTTCATGAAAAACCGTTTGAAGGCATCAACGGTTCCGGAAAACATAATAACTGGTCGATTTCCACCAACACGGGAAAGAATCTCTTAGAACCTGGAGATACACCTTATGAAAATGCTCAGTTCTTATTGTTCCTGGCTGCCATCATCAAAGCGGTCGATGAACACCAGGATCTGCTTCGCTTAAGTGTGGCCAGTGCCGGCAATGATCATCGCTTAGGCGCCAACGAAGCCCCGCCAGCCATCATTTCTGTATTTTTAGGGGATGAACTTAACGATGTCTTAGAAGCAATCGTCAACGAAACCCCTTATGACGGAGCTGAACATAAACTGATGAAGATCGGTGCCAGCGTACTTCCTAAGCTTCCTTTGGATACAACGGATCGCAACCGTACTTCACCGTTTGCGTTTACCGGAAATAAATTTGAATTCCGTATGCCGGGATCTAACTCCTCCATCTCCGGCTGCAACTTTGTGATCAATACGGTCGTCGCGGATGAACTTCGTCAGTTTGCGGATATCTTGGAAGGTTCTGTTGATTTTGAAGCGGCGCTGCACGATCTGATCAAAAACACGCTGAAGCATCATAAACGGATCATTTTTAACGGAAACGGATATGATGATTCATGGATCGAAGAGGCAGAGAAACGTGATCTTCTAAACCTTCATACAACTCCCGATGCTCTGCCTTACTTTATCCATGAAGAAAATATCGAACTCTTTGAAAGAATGCACGTTTTAGATAGAGAAGAAATGATGTCTCGTTATGAGATCACCATGGAAGAATATACAAAGATCATCAACATCGAAGCTTTGACGATGATCAATATGGCCCAAAAAGAGATCTTACCGGCAGCCGCTCAATATGCGAAACAGTTATCCGATGCGATCCTTTCGCAGCGAGCCGTCTGTGAAGAGATCGAATCAACTTACGAAAAAGAAACGGTGAAAAAGATCTCCAAAAAGATCCAGGCAGCCTATCAAGCCTGTCAGGCATTGGAAGAAAAAACTAATCGTCTGCATCATATTGAAGATTTTGAACAAGCGGCCTTCTTTGTTCGCGACGAGATCTTATCCGCGATGGATGCTTTGCGAAAACCATGTGATGAACTGGAAACACTGGTGGATGAATCCCAATGGCCGTTTCCAACTTATGGGAAATTGTTGTTTGGCATTCTATAGAATCTTGAAAAAGATTTTTCAAAAGAATCCCGGCAGTAAACTATACTGCCGGATTCCGTACTTTTAGGAAGGATGATTGTTATGTGTACGATCTTCGGTTATTTCAGCTCTCAGGCTGACTTGGAAACGGTAAAACGGTCTTTGGTGCCGACGATATCTAGAGGTCCTGATGCGATGCGGATCCAGAAGGTCGAAGGCGGGATCTTAGGGTTTCAGAGGCTTTCGATCATGGGGCTGACAGAAAGCGGGATGCAGCCGTTTTCTTATCAGGGAAACTGGGTCGTGTGTAATGGCGAGATCTATGGGTTTCGTTCGATCAAACGCCGTCTGGAAGAAAATGGGGTCCGTTTTGAAAGCGACAGCGACTGTGAGATCTTGCTGCCGCTGTATGAAGAATTAGGCTGTGACATGTTTCAAGAACTGGATGCCGAATTTGCCTGTATTTTGGTCGATACTCAAGAGCACCATATCATTGCCGCGCGAGATCCCATTGGGATCCGTCCGCTCTATTACGGATACGACAAACACGGTGATATCGCGTTTGCCTCAGAACCCAAAAACCTGGTAGATCTGGTCGAGAAAATCATTCCGTTTCCTCCGGGACATTACTATAAAGACGGCACTTTTGTCTGTTATCGCGATCTGAGCCAAGTCGATACGATGCATCATGCACCCCTAGAAGAGACTTGTGCCCAGATCAAAGAATATTTAGTGGCCGGCATTCAAAAACGGCTGGATGCCGATGCCCCGATCGGATTTTTATTGAGCGGTGGCTTAGATTCTTCTTTGGTTTGTGCCATCAGCACCAAACTTTTGAACAAACCGATCCGCACCTTTGCGATCGGGATGAAAAGCGACGCGATCGATCTGAAATATGCCAAAGAAGTCGCCGACTATATCCAAAGTGAACATCATGAATATCTAATGGATGACCACGATGTTTTAGAAGCCATCGAACCAGTGATCCAAACGCTGGCAACCTATGACATCACCACGATCCGTGCCAGCATCGGCATGTATCTGTTGTGCCAGAAAATCCACGAAGAAACGGATGTCCGTGTGTTATTGACCGGTGAGATCTCGGATGAGATCTTTGGATATAAATATACCGATTTTGCCCCCGATGCCCAGGCTTTCCAAGAGGAAAGCGAAAAACGCATCCGGGAGCTGCATATGTACGATGTGCTCCGGGCAGACCGCTGCATTTCTTCGCATTCGATGGAGGCGCGAGTCCCTTTTGGAGACCTTGACTTTGTCGATTACTGCATGCACATCGATCCCTCTCAAAAGATGAATACCTATCATAAAGGAAAATACTTGCTTCGGCGCGCCTTTGAAAAGGATGATGTCTTACCGCACGATATCTTAATGCGCGAAAAGGCTGCTTTTTCCGATGCCGTAGGGCATTCTTTGCGCGATACGATTTGTGCCTATGCCGAGGGTCTTTATACCGATGAAGAATTTGAAAAGAGAAGAAAACGATATGTCCATGCGACCCCCTTTACTAAAGAAAGCCTGTTGTATCGGGAGATCTTCGAAAAATATTATCCGGGACAGTCGAAGATGATCGTTGATTTCTGGATGCCGAACCGCTCCTGGAACGGATGCGATGTCCAAGATCCCAGTGCCCGTGTTCTTTCGAATTACGGACAAAGTGGAATGTAAGGAGGAAGATTTTATGTTTATGCCAAGAGAACACGATGCTTGCGGAATCGGTACTGTTGTACAGATCGACGGCAAGAAAAGCTA
>NZ_CALVBG010000097.1 GCF_944325745.1 uncultured Faecalicoccus sp.
TTCCTGTTCTTGTGAATCCTCGATGGTATCTATTACTTCCGTGATCTCTAAATTACTGGAAAAATCACAACCTTCGCAACCCACAACGATATCTTCTCCAATCGAAGATAAAGCTTGGTATTCTTCGGATAAAAGACCTCCCATAGCCCCTGTATCGGCTTTTACGATCTTATAGTCTAAATGAAGACGATCAAAGATGCGGCAATATGCATCATACATCTTTTGATATGCCACATCCAAGCCCGCTTCATCGATATCAAATGTATAAGCATCTTTCATGATAAACTCACGAACGCGGATCAATCCGTAACGAGGACGTGTTTCATCACGATATTTGGTCTGGATCTGATATAGATTATACGGATAATCTTTATAAGATTTTCCATTCATGCTGGCTGCGACCGCAAACAGCTCTTCATGCGTCGGCCCAAGAACATAAGGCTTCGCATAACGGTCTTTCAAAGAAAACATATTGGATCCAAAAGCTTCCCGGCGTCCGGACTGGACATAGACATCTTCCGAGATCAAGCTAGGCATCAATAATTCCTGGGCTCCCTTGGCATCCATCTCTTCGCGAACGATATTCTCGATCTTGGCCAAGACTTTTTTACCCATCGGCATGATCATATAGATCCCGTTCGATGTTTTTTTGATCATTCCGGCTCTGACTAGAAGATTGCCGGAAACACTGTCTTCATCTTTGGCGTTTTCACGCAATGTATAGAAAAAACTCTGACTTAATTTCATGATAACCTCTTTTCAGTGTTTAATTTTAACGTACTTAGATTCTTTAAACAACACGAATCTTGCGGATCATCGCATTTTTTTCGATCGGTCCATCCCAATGCGTTCTTACGATCTGCATCGGTGTCTTACAAACAGAAAGTTCCAGGCCGTTTTCATCATAAATGCTGCCGACATAGACACTAGTCGGATCGATATGGGGTCCAAAGATCTCCAGATTCTGATGGGGACTAAAATGATTCTTAACCTGCAAAGTGGCTTCCTGTGTATCGGGATCATAATCCAATACGATCGCAACATATTCCTGGGTTACAATTTCATCCCGGTCCGCATAAAGCTGTACATCCTGATTAGGGATCCCCCGATAAAAGCCAGGTCCTGTCGGACGATTCTCCGCTTTGGCGATCTCTTTTTTGATCGCATGGACTTCTTCCCAAGAGACATGCCCCTGTTCATAGATCTTGTCGATCAGGCGGCGATAACTGCTGACAACTGTTGCCAGATAGTATGCGCTTTTCATGCGGCCTTCGATCTTTAAAGAAGCAACCCCCATCTTGATGAACGCTTCGATTTGATCAACAGCCTGCAGATCGCGGCTGGACATAGAAAATAAAGAATTCGGATCACTCAGTTCTTGATCCTGATCCATCAAATGATATTTCCATCGGCAACTTTGAGCACATCCTCCGCGATTGGCATCGCGATTCGTCATATGATTGCTCAAAACACAGCGGCCGCTAAAAGAGATGCACATTCCCCCATGGATAAAGACTTCGACCGGTAAGATCTGTTTTTCACAGATCGAACGAATCTGATCCATCTGGCACTCTCTAGCCAAGACAACGCGATCCATCCCCTGCTCTTTCCAAAATGAAAGACTGCTGGAATTGGTCGAGGAATGTTGGGTCGAAACATGGACCTCATAATGACACCCACATTCTTTCGCCATTTTCATGATGGCGGGACTGCACACGATGATCGCATGGACCCCGGCTGCATCCAAAGCCAAAAGATACTCTTTGAGCCCAACCAGATCTTCTTCATGCGGCAACATATTGACGGTCACGTGCACATGGGCCTGATGAGCATTGGCAAAATCAACCAGTTCTTTGATCTCTTCCAAAGAAAAGTTGCTGGCACGGGAGCGCAAAGAAAATTGCTTTCCGCCAATATAGACCGCATCGGCTCCATAGAGGATCGCAATCTTGGCTTTTTCCAGATTGCCGGCCGGCGCTAACAATTCGATCTTAGACATGGCCATCCTCCTTTTTCGTCAACATTTTCTGATAATACCAGCGATTCGATCCCGGACAACTTCCTCCTGTTTGGTAGGCTTCAAGCACCTGGAGGGTCCATTCATCATCAAAGAAAATAGAATCGATTCGAAAACGGGAGAGCCCATGTTCTTTTAAAACAGGAAGTTCTTGAAAGCTTTGGATCGGTGCTTCACTATAAATTGTCGTCCCATAGCGATCTTCATAGATCGGCATACGATCCGAACGTGTCGATTCGATCAAGGTATACATACGATCGGTTTGGATTGCCTGGGAATGAATCTGATTTTTATAGTTTGTCAATAAAGGACGCCGAGAATAAAGGATCGAAAAATAACCCGAAATCAAGATCTCGACATTTTTTTGCGTTTGCGTCATCGTCAGGATTTCCTCTAAAGTGCATTCATGCGCCAAGGAAACCGACTGGATCCCCAGTCCGCAGTAAAACGCAATATCCAAAGAGTTTGTGATCAAGGTCTCCGGCTGATAGACCAAACGATCCGTCAGCCCGAGTGCTTTTGCTTCTTGATAAAGGCCTTCATCCCCATAATAGATCCCATCGATCGAAAGCTCTTGGGCTAACTGTAAAAAGCGGCGAACCAGCTCGATTTCGTCTTCCATAAAAAAGCGCAAGGCATTGATATAGAGTTTAACTTGATATCGCTCACAACAAGCTTTGATCTCGGGAAGTTGGTCCCATGAAAAAGTTTGGCAGGCCCGAATCGAAAGATCTTCTAAACCGATGATCACCGCATCGACACCGGCTTCTTTGAGTCGGGGAATATTTTTGATTTCATGTAGCGTACTCAGTATCATGGCGTCTCCTTTTTTGTCAACAGATATAGTGTACCACAAAAAAAGACTTTTCTTGCGAAAAGCCTAACGTACCTGCCC
>NZ_CALVBG010000098.1 GCF_944325745.1 uncultured Faecalicoccus sp.
GTTTGCCCGTATTATAAGAAAAATCCCCGGCTTTATAAGCCTTGGTCTGTTTCGCAAAGATCTTGCGCAACTCATCATGCACATTGGCATAAGTTGCCACGGTAGAGCGCACATTGATGCCGATCGGACTGGCATCAATCAGTTTGATGTGGGCAATGCCCGGGGCATCGATGCTTTTGACATGGTCAGGCAGCGGCCTCTTTTTTAACGAAGCTTCCAAGGCCGGCACCAAGCTTTCCAGAATCAGCGTTGTTTTCCCGGAACCCGATACGCCGGTCACCACACTGAGTTTGCCTTTGGGGATCTGGACCTTTAATGGTTTGATGGTATAGATCGCATTCGTTGATAAAGTGATCGTTCCCTGATCAAAGAGATTTGCATTGTCTTTTCTTTGGATCTGACTTTCAGTTTTTAAAAACGGTCCAATGATCGAATTCGGATTTTGACAAAGCGCAAGCGGCGTCCCCTGGGCAATAACCTGACCGCCCTGCGAACCGGCCTGCGGTCCCATCTCCACGATCCAATCTGTTTTCTTTAAGATGTTCGTATCATGATCCACGACGATCACAGAATTGCCATCTTGGACAAGATCCTCCATCACGCCCGTTAATCCTTTGGCATTGGCAGGATGCAGACCAATAGAAGGCTCATCCAGCACATACAGCACACCTGTCGTTCGATTCCGCACCGCTCTGGCCAGCTGCATCCGCTGCCTTTCCCCGGTGGAAAGGGTATTCGAGGCACGATCCAAGCTGAGATACCCCAGCCCCAGATCCATCAAGCGTCTGGCCACGCTCTCAAACGATTCGACGATGCGCCAAGCCATCGGCCGCATCTCTTCCGGCAAAGTCGAAGGAACGTGATGAACCCATTTTAAGGCCTCCGCCAAACTCATCCGGCAGATCTGGTCCAAAGAAAGCCCCGCACATTTCGGCGCTCTGGCCGCATCGGATAGACGCGTTCCATGACACGCAGGACAATCTTCTTCCTTCAAGAACTTTTCAACCCGTTTCATCCCCTTTTCATCTTTGACTTTGGCCAAGGCATTCTCGACCGTATGCACGGCACTGTAATACGTAAAATCAAGGGGCGTGACCGTATCCGCATTTTTGGGTTGATACAAGATATGCTTTTTGACCGGCTCGCCAAAATAGACGATCTCTTTTTCTTTTTCACTCAGTTCTTTGAACGGGATATCCGTTCGCACGCCCATTTCCCGGCAGACATCCTTCATCAAAGACCACATCAAAGAATTCCAGGGAGCCACGGCTCCTTCATCGATGGAAAGATCTTCGTTCGGGATCAGTGTCTTCAGATCCACACTTTGAACTTTTCCGGTCCCGTGACAATGCGGACAAGCCCCTTGCGAGTTAAAGGCAAGCTCTTCGGCAGAAGGTGCCGTAAACTGCGTATGACACACCGGACAGACCAGATCTTGCCCCGTAGCCACCGCTAAACTAGGCTCGAGGACATGTCCGTTGGGACAGACATGATGCGCACAGCGCGACACCAAGAGCCGCAAACTGTTCAGCAGCTCGGTCCCTGTCCCAAACGTCGAACGGATCCCCGGAATGGCCGGACGCTGCCGCAAAGCCAGGGCTGCCGGCACATACAAGATCTCATCCACGGCTGCCTGCGAAGCTTGCGTCATTCTTCGCCGCGTATAGGTCGATAACGATTCCAGATATCGTCTTGAGCCTTCCGCATATAAGATCCCCAAAGCTAAAGAAGACTTCCCGGAACCCGATACGCCGGCAATCCCGACGATTTGATGCAGAGGAATATCGAGATCGATGTTTTTTAGATTATGAACTTTAGCGCCCCGGATCTCAATGTGATCGGGTGCTTTGGTTTTTTGGATCGACATAAAGAAAACATCCCTCCTCATGAGAATTCACGATTCCGATCGCCTGAAGATATGCATAGAGAATCGTCGTTCCCACAAATTTCATGCCCCGTTTCTTCAAATCTTGAGAAAGGGCATCCGATAGTTTTGAATGTGTTTGATGCGTTTCATAGAAGATCTTGCCGCCGGTAAACTCTAAAAGATAGTCCCGGAATGATCCTTTTTCCTGTCGGATCTCTTCAAAGACCTTCGCATTGGTGATCGCCGCTTTGATCTTTAAACGATTGCGCACGATCCCGGGATCCTGACATAACGACTCGATCTTATCTTCCCCATAGCCTTGGATACGCCTCCAGTCAAAATGATCAAAAGCCTGACGAAACGCTTTCCGCTTATTCAAGATACACTCCCAGGATAACCCTGCCTGAAAGCTTTCCAGGATGAGCATTTCAAAAAGATAAGGATCTTCTAAATTGAGTACGCCCCATTCTTCATCGTGATAGCGCACATAAGCTTCATTTTTCTCATTGCACCATGAACACCGCTTCATTGTAAGACCCCTTCATGCGTAAGCAGCCAGCGCTTGACTTCGATTCCGCCGGCATAGCCTGTCAGCTTGCCCGAAGCGGCAATCACCCGATGACACGGAACAACGATCGAGATCGGGTTGTGTCCCACCGCCTGTCCTACCGCCTGGCAAGACATCGAAGGAGCGATTTTTTGCGCGATCTCTTTGTAGGTCATGGTTTTTCCGTAAGGGATCATTAAAAGAAGGGACCATACTTGTTTTTGAAAAGCCGTCCCTTGAAGATCCAACGGAAAATCAATTTTGGGATCCTCTCCTTGAAAGTATGCATCTAACCATTGTTTGACCCGCTTCATCAAAGGCGTTTCTTCTATGATCTTGGCTTCCTGTTTTGCGTTCCAAAATTCATGTTTTTGTCCCTGCAGCCAGA
>NZ_CALVBG010000099.1 GCF_944325745.1 uncultured Faecalicoccus sp.
AAGACAAGATCTAGAATAGTCAAGCTCTGAGGGATCAGGGCTTTTCTTTTGGTGTATCGTTCGACATTTATAGTGTTCAAAGTTTTGCGGAAATTGGAGCTTTTTAGATTGGATGTTTTTCGATTTTTGACCCAGTTTATGGATTTACCCATAAATATGCTTATTTCTTTGATGGAAAAGGATAAGCCGATATCGAAAAAAAGCTTAATCATAATATGATCTTGATGAAGGCATAAAAAAACGAACAGAAGTTTTTCTGTCCGTTATCAACAAATTGGTGCGGGCGAAGGGACTCGAACCCCCACGCCGAAGGCGCCAGATCCTAAGTCTGGTGCGTCTGCCAATTTCGCCACGCCCGCAAGACTGCCTTAATATAATAGCGTACCTTGCGAAAAAAATCAATGTAAAACTGTCGGTTTATGTTTCATTTCGATCTGCTCTTGTAAATAGAGTTCGACTTCATGCAGGAGCTCGTCCGTGAGCTCGATATCTCCAATCATGATGGGGCCATCGTGATTGCGATCCAATACAAAGTGAATCTCCGGTAAAGCGCGGATCTTATCAGTGCCGACAAGGTTCTCATATTTTTCCAGCTGCTCTAAGATGGGCTGGGCGATTTGTTTGATCAATTCATCGTTTTTCATATTTTCATTATAAACATCCAGTTTTCCTTTGACAAGCAAGTGACTCTTATCTTTATTTTGCTCATGGGATTTGTTATGATATACGCAAATGGAGGAATACCATGGATAAGAAAAATCACCAGCCAAACAAAGGGGAAATCGATGATTTCGCCAAGGCTTTATTAAATAAAAAAACCGATATGGCAATTTATGCCGATGCCGAGAAAAAAGAAGAAGCGAATGCGGATCAAAGTGCAATTGACCGCAAAGAAGCAGAACAGACACTGTCATCGGCTTTGGATCTTTTGCGTAAAGAAAGAGGCCAGTCTACGATCGAGGAAGAAGAAAAAAGATTCTATTATTCCCAATTGGAAGAAAACGATGGTTGGGAAGAAGAGGATGATGATTTTACCACTTCCTCCATCGAAGATCTGAAGACCCAGTCTTTTGATGTGGAAAGCGTAGCCAAGGCTTTAAGCGACTATGATCAAAATCAGGAAGTAAAAGCCAAGCTGAAAGTGGATTTGAACAAATCCAATGCCAAAGGCATAGCTCATCAAGAGCAAAGTCAAAGCGAAAAGAAAACTCAACCGAAAAAGAAATCCCGCAAGATTTGGCCATGGATCGTGTTAGTGGTCGTCTTGGGCCTAGGTTGTTTAGGCGGTTATGCCTACAAAGTCTATGTCTGGAATCCGGCCCATATTGTAACGGAAGAGATGGAAGAAGCATACGATCGCCTGGTTGCGTATGCGGATGAATATGGCAGTGATCTGGATAGTTCTGCGACGTTGATGTCTGATTCGGAACGCCTGGAACTCTTGAACATGAAAGAGGACTATGAAATGCTCAACGAGACCCAGAAGACATCGATCAATGAGTATTTCCAGGAACAGACTAAGATGACCTATCTGGACTTGGTGGATGAATTGGAATCATTCCAGGAACAAGTTTCGGATCCGAAAAACGAAAGTTATAAAACCATCTCCGATCTTTTAAGCAAGTGGAGTTCTTTGACAGCCAGTCAACAATATCAGATCATCGATCTGGAATCCGGCTATCAGGATCTGCCAAAAGTTTTACAAGATCGCATCGATGAACTGGCTTCTTCCAACGCGAATACCACATTTGAAAAACTGGTGAGCCAGCTTCGCGAATCTCGGGATGCCTCTGCGCAGCAGCAACAGCAGCAGCTGTCCAGCCTGCAGTCGCAACTTTCCAGTCTTCAAAGTCAATTGGCAACGAACCAACAATATGCCAACACCTTGGAAGCTGAGCTGCAGACGGCCCAGGAATCCGGGGACAGCGAGGCGATTGCGGATATCAATACGGCGATCACTTCGAACAACGATTCGATGGACAATTTAGAAAAACAAATCGCAACGATCCAGTCCCAGATTGATCAACTCAACCAATAAGAGCGTTTCGGCGCTCTTTTTTCATCGTCGATATTTTGATTTTGTGGTGTACATTTTGAAAAAGTATGGTATTATTATTGAGCAGTTGCCGACATAGCACAGTTGGTAGTGCAACGCACTCGTAACGCGTAGGTCGCAAGTTCGAGTCTTGCTGTCGGCACCAGTGGAATCAAAAATGTCTGAGCGATCAGGCATTTTTTTATAGGAGATTTTTTGTGAAAAAGAGAAAAATGATCAAGATCCGCTTTTCTTTGGTGTTGGTGCTTTGTCTAGGTACGATTCTGGCTTTTGTTTTAGGGATCGGGCTTCTTTCCGGGACCTTTGTCCAAGAGAAAATCGTTACCCAAACAAAGAAAGTGAAACAAATCAGCCCCAATAATGTATTCTTAGGAGACTCTTTGACCGATTATTTTGATCTGGATGCTGCCTTTGCGGATTATTCTGTCGTAAACAGCGGGATTGCCGGCAATACAACCGAGAATGTGTTGGCCGACCTGACCCATCGCGTTTCAATCTTTAATCCATCGCAAGTCTTTGTCTGGCTGGGAACCAATGATCTAAGAGATGGAAAAACGCCGGAGCAGACCCTAGAGTCGCTTCAAACCATCATCGATCAGATCCAAACCGAACGTTCCATGGCCAAAATCACTTTGATCAGTTTGATTCCAGTCAATTCCCAGGTCGATCCGTACACAGTAGGACTGCGCTCCAATGATCAGATCCAAAAGGTCAATCAAGGTTTGCGTGAAACCGC
>NZ_CALVBG010000100.1 GCF_944325745.1 uncultured Faecalicoccus sp.
AGGTTTCGTTTCTTGTTCAGTTTTCAAAGATCTCTCACGCCGCTCTCCGCGCCGTGCTCAGTTATATTACCAAATCTAAAGAATGTCGTCAACACTTTTTTCAAAAATATTTCCATAAAAAAAGAAGCCTTTCAAAAGACTTCTTCTGATCTATCCTTGAAACCAATGTTTCAATTGTTCGATCCAGGACATCTTTGGTTGATTTTCAATCTCTTGTGCTTCCTGAATCGCTTTTTTCATACAGTATTCCTGGGCAATAAACGGATCTTCTGCTGTTTCTATTTTTATATATTCCCCATTAGCACAAAGCTTTCTGGCTTTCATGTTATCTTTTAATAGAATTTCAAAATACTCCAGCAATTCTTGTTTCAACTTCGAATCGTGGATCGGACATCCGATCTCAACCCGTTTTTCAGTGTTACGAGTCATGAAATCAGCACTTGAGATATAAACAATTTGATCTTCTCCGGTTCCAAAACAATAGATCCGTGAATGCTCCAAGTAGCGTCCCACAATACTGTATACTTCAATATTTTCCGTGTACCCTTTTAATCCTGGCAGCAGGCAACAGATGCCGCGAATCACCATCTTGATCGTAACACCCGCCTGAGAAGCTTCTTGTAATTTCTTCATCAGATCCAGATCCGTCATCGAGTTCATCTTCAATAAGATCTGCGCCTCTTTTCCGGATTGCGCTTTTTTGATCTCGCGCTCGATCAACTTTAAGCACGTCTGTTTTAAGGAACTTGGCGAAACGATCAACTGGTCATACTCACCATTCAAATTTGCCAGAGCCATATTTTGGAAGAATGCAATCGCATCTTTTCCAATTGTTTCTTTCGATGTGATATAGGAAATATCCGTATACATCTTACTGGTCTTTTCGTTATAATTACCCGTACCAATCTGCGTGATCGTTTTCAACTGGCCATGACGGTCTTGAAGCGTGATCATACAAATCTTAGAATGGACCTTGTATTTTTCAAATCCGTAGATCACATTGCATCCTGAATCTTCGAGAAGTTCAGCGGCTTCAATATTGTGCTTTTCATCAAATCGAGCTCTGAGTTCCATCAACACAGTCACTTCTTTTCCGTTTTCAGCCGCCCTGGCCAGATAACGAACGATACGACTGTGACTGGCTAATCGATAGATTGTGATCTTGATCGAGTGAACCGCCGGATTTTCGGCCGCCTCTTTCAGCAACAACAAAAATGGTTCAATATCATGAAAAGGATAAAACAACAGACTGTCATGATCCAAGACCTGGTCAATGATCGATCGATGAAGCTGAAGATATTTATTCGGCTGCGGCTCAAATGGTTTATAAAGAAGAGGTGCGGTCACAACACTGGGGGCTTGCGAGATCACATCAAAAAGATGATTGAGTTCTAACGGCGTCTTTGACAAAAAAACTTGATTCTTTTCCAGTTTCAATTCTTGACAAAGATAAGAAACGAGCCCTTCTGGCGCCTCCTTATATAATTCCAAACGAATAGGCGCCAACCTTCCTCTTTTCTTCAAGATCTTTTTCATGTACTGACGATAGTCTTCGTCTTCATCGATTTCTTTTTCATCAAGGTTGATATCCGCATTGCGCGTGACCCGAACAATCGTTTTACTGCATACGACACTGTTTGAAAAGACCTTATTGACATTATGCAGAATGATCTGTTCCAAGAGCATGTAGTTGCCGTCGCCATCAGGAACATAGACAATACGATCTAAAAAACTCGGGACCGGAATAATCCCGATCCTTTTCTTTCCTTCATCCTTCACTTCCACAACAATATATAAAGCTTTATTCATCAAATGCGGAAAAGGATGATGATGATCGATGATCTGCGGACTCAACAAAGGAAAGACTTGCAGATCAAAATACTGATTGATAAATTTTAACTGCTTTTTTGATAACTGTTTTTTGGATAGTCCCGAAATATGCAAAGACTCCAATGTCTGATTAATATTTTTAACAACTGTATCACGCATCGCATAAAGATCGTGCACCTCCTGATAAATCATTTTCAATTGTTCCGAAGGGGTCAATCCGCTCTTTTTATCGATCTGTGCATCATCAATCAACGAAAGATCATATAAACTTCCGCAGCGAACCATAAAAAATTCATCCAGATTGCTTGTGAAGATCGATAAAAACTTGACGCGCTCCAACAAAGGCACACGAGGATCGCTTGCCTCTTCTAAAACTCTCTGATTGAATTTCAGCCAAGAAAGTTCACGATTTTGAGTAAAAGGATACAGTTTTTTATGCATAACAGTTTATTCTCCTAATATTTTTTCCATTAAATATCCTTCCCGCACCCCGTTCATAGAGACTTGGATCCGTTTTGCCTTAGTATATTGAGCAATCGTATCAATGATCAACAATCCAGGAAACATCGTATGAACACGATCCGGTTTCACTTTCAAGAAACGATGAATTGTTTTTCCTTCATCTTCCTGTAAATATTTCACGAGCTGTCTTATCATCGAAGCGTCAAACTCATAGACATCTTTTTCAATCCACCGCAAAGAAATCAATAATGACCGAATCGCTCGCATACTTCCGCCTGTCACGGAAAGATCTTCCGCTTTTAGGATGCTTTTCTTGCGATCAATCGTTGTTAACTCTTTTTCGATTCGCTCCTGGATCGTCTTGATCTCCGATTTGGTCGGGATGATATTTTTCACATATTTGTTATATAGATTAAGTGAACCAATAGGTAAGCTAGCCA
>NZ_CALVBG010000101.1 GCF_944325745.1 uncultured Faecalicoccus sp.
TTTTTTTGGCTTTTTCGGTCTTATGGATGGCCGGATCGGTCCGTTGTTTGTCTTTCTTGTCCCCTTCCGCTATCATGGTGTTGATAGGGAGGTGGTCGTATGACAAACACGATCCGTGATTTTGGCGATGTACTCTTTGATCTGGATAAGAAAACAATGACAATTGTAGACGGTTCTATAGGAACGTATGATTATCGAAATATTCAAAGAGCTCTGGTTCTTAATGAAAAGGCAAAGACGCGAGGAAAGACTTCACCATTTACCTCATGTTTGCCTCATGGACCTGGGATTCCTGCGATTTTGACCGATCCTTATATTTATGTTGGCGTAAAGGTTGTTTTAGAAAATGGGGATGTTCTCGCAATTTATACTTCCAAAGAAAAAACACAAATCGGTACGGACCCTTATAAAGTTGATCGCGAAAAGGCAAAAGAAATTGAAGCTTTTTTAAGAAAAATCATCCATAAATATCAGCCCTCTGTTGATAGTTGATTCTTTCTACATTCTCTTTTAGAATACGAGATAGGTAATGTAGGAACTTATGAAACGTCGAATTCAATGTTCTCTAATCTTCATGATTTTCATTCGTTTAATTCTCATTTTAGGTTCGGGACTTTCTTTATTTTTGAATCTGCCGAAAGAAGACCAAAGTACTCTGAAAAAAGAAACAGTTGTGGATAACCAAAAAACACTTCAAAACTTTTTGACCATTGCGATACAGCCTGTTGGCCAAACGATGTATGTTTGGGGCGGAGGCTGGAATGAAGAAGATACAGGAGCTGGCCAAGATGCCAAACGCATCGGGTCTCTTCGCAATGGAAAACTTTTTTTGAACAACAAACTCCTGATTATGATTATCAGTCCACACTGTATGAGACCCATGACGGATTGGATTGTTCCGGTTATGTGGGTTGGACGATTTATAATTTGATGGAGTCTACTTCCGGGAATTCCGGATATGTGATGAAATCTGGAGAGATGGCCAGTACTTATGCTTCTTACGGCTGGGGTTCTTTTATCCCTTATTCAGAAGTAAAAGACCATAAACCAGGGGATATTTTTTCCAATGAGGAACATGTCTATATTTCTTTAGGAACTTGTAAAGACGGCAGTGTTTTGTTGGTGCATTCTTCTCCGCCGGGAGTCCGTATTTGTGGAACTTTATTACCTGATGGAGAGACTTCAATGGCGGTTGATCTCGCTTCTTCAATCATGAGCGCTCATTATCCAGAATGGTTTGAAAAATATCCGTCATGTGATGTTGAAATTAGATTATGATCAGTTCCAATGGAACACGGATACTTTATCAGACGCTCATTCCATTCAAAATCTTTCGGCAGAAGAGATTGCCGATCTTCTTTGGCCGTAAAAAAAAGCAACAGATTTTGACTCTGTTACTTTCGAACTTTGATCTTTTGAAAAGGCTCGATCGCATTGATGTCATAAGGAGTATCCTGGTAGACGATATAGTTGAGCCAGTTTGAATAAAGTAAATTGGCACCGCTTCTCCAAGTGACCATTGGATCTTGGGAATCGTCGTCGTTCGGATAATAATTTTTAGGGACTTCAATAGGGAGTCCTTTCTTTTTGTCGCGCAGATATTCCTTTTCCAAGGTGCGGGGATCGTATTCAGAATGACCTGTAATAAAGATCTGGCGGCACCCTTCTGTAGCTAAGGCATAGACCCCGGCTTCCTGGCTTTCTGCCAAGATCTTTAAATAAGGACAGTTTTCAATATCTTTTTTTGCATTATAGGTATGGCGCGAATGAGGGACCATGAACGTGTCATCAAAGCCTCGGAAAAGAATCGACGACTTACGAACCACTTGATGTGGGAATACCCCAAAGAGCTTATGCTCGATCTTCTTTTTGGGGATCCCATAGTGATAATATAAGCCTGCCTGTGCGCCCCAGCAGATATGGAAGGTGGAGTGAACATGAGTTTTTGACCATTCCATTATCTCACAAAGTTCATCCCAATATTCAACTTCTTCAAATTCTAAATGTTCTAACGGCGCTCCTGTGATGACCATGCCGTCAAAGTAACGATGTTGGAAGGCATCGAAGGTTTGATAAAACTTCAACATATGTTCTTGAGAAACATTTTTGGAGCGATGGTTTTTCATCTGCATCAGTTCCAATTCCACTTGAATCGGGGTGTTTCCCAAAAGACGGGCCAGCTGGGTCTCGGTTTCAATTTTGGTCGGCATCAAATTCAATACTAAAATGCTTAACGGGCGAATGTCCTGGGTGATGGCCCGGGTTTCATTCATCACAAAAATATTTTCATCGCGGAGGGTTTTGGATGCCGGTAATTCATTCGGAATTTTAATGGGCATGGCCAAACTCCTAGGCGTTCAACGCCTGATCGATATCGCGAATCAGATCTTCGGCATCTTCCAGTCCGCAGGAGAATCGAACCATATCTGCACTGATGCCGGCAGCTTTTAACTCTTCTTCACTCATCTGTCGATGGGTACTGCTTGCCGGGTGCAGACAACAAGTTCGGGCATCGGCAACATGGGTTTCGATTGCAGCCAGTTTTAAATGTTTCATGAACCGTTCGGCAGCTTGTCGGCCTCCTTCGATCTCGAAGCTTACGACACCGCAAGAACCGTTTGGCAGATATTTCTGTGCCAAGTCATAATATTTATC
>NZ_CALVBG010000102.1 GCF_944325745.1 uncultured Faecalicoccus sp.
GAAAGCGGCGAGCCGCGGGATGTTCATCAGTTTGCCTGTCTGTTAGGTTATGGGGCAACAGCGATCTATCCGTATCTTGCCCATGAATGCATTGAAGAAATGATCGAAAAAGACATGTTGGACAAAGAACCTTCGTCAGCGATCCACGATTATAACGAAGCCATTCTTCATGGCATCGTTAAGATTGCCGCCAAGATGGGGATCTCTACCTTACAGTCATATCAGTCGGCCCAGATCTTTGAAGCCATCGGCATTTCGAAAGAAGTGATCGATGCCTATTTTACGAATACGCTCTCGCGCGTGGGAGGCATCGGTTTAAAAGAGATCGAAGAAGATTTGATCTATCATCACGATCACGGCTTTGATCCGTTGGGATTATCCACCGATACGACATTAGACAGCATCGGTTTTCATAAGCTGCGTTCCGGAAAAAGAAAAGAAGATCATCTCTATGACCCCAAGACGATCGTTACCTTACAGGAAGCGACCCGGCTCAATGATTATGAATTGTTTAAAGAATATTCCAGGATGGTCAATGACCAGGATCGGCCTCATACTTTAAGGGCTTCCTTAGAATTTGTCCATGAGCATCCAGGCGTACCGATCGAGGAAGTGGAGTCGGTCTATGATATCGTCAAGCGATTTAAGACGGGTGCCATGTCCTATGGCTCGATCTCGGAAGAGGCGCATACCACCATGGCGATTGCGATGAATCGCCTTCATGGAAAATCCAATTCCGGAGAGGGCGGAGAAAAACCCGAACGACTAGGAACTGAGAAGAATTCGGCGATCAAACAAGTCGCCAGCGGACGTTTTGGGGTGACCAGCGAATATTTGACCAGTGCCCAGGAGATCCAGATCAAGATGGCGCAAGGGGCCAAACCTGGAGAAGGAGGACATCTGCCGGGCAAAAAAGTCTATCCGTGGATTGCCAAGACGCGCTACAGCACGCCGGGTGTAACTTTGATCTCCCCGCCTCCTCATCACGATATTTACTCCATCGAGGATCTGGCGCAATTGATCTATGATTTGAAAAATGCGAATCATAATGCCCGCATCAGCGTCAAATTGGTCAGCGAGGATGGAGTCGGAACGATTGCCTGTGGGGTAGCTAAAGCTGGGGCAACGGTCGTCTTGATTTCCGGATACGATGGCGGGACAGGGGCAGCGCCCCAGTCCAGCATTCATCATGCGGGGCTTCCCTGGGAGTTAGGCCTGGCACAAACGCATAAGGATCTGATTGAAAATGGGCTACGCAGCCGGGTGATCTTAGAAACGGACGGCAAACTCATGACCGGGCGCGATGTGGCTATTGCATGCTTGTTGGGCGCGGAAGAATTTGGCTTTGCGACGGCACCGTTAGTTACGATGGGATGTCGGATGATGCGCGTTTGTAACTTGGATACTTGTCCTTTTGGCATTGCCACTCAAAATGAAGAATTGCGCAAGCGCTTTAAAGGAAAACCGGAGTACGTTATGAATTTTATGTTGTTTATTGCGCAGGAATTACGAGAGATCATGGCAAAACTGGGCTTTCGTTCCATCGATGAAATGGTGGGGCATACCGAATGTCTTCAAGTTCGACCAGAACTGAAAAACCGTCAAAAGATGTTGGATCTCAGTGACTTGCTGGGGCAAGCGCATCCGGTGCACTACCAGGCTTCAGATGCCTATGATTTTAAGTTAGAAGAAACACTGGATCATAAAGAGATCTTGCCGCGCTTTATGCCGTATCTCAAGAAAAAACAAGCGCATGAAGAAACATTCAAGATTTCCAGTACCGATCGTACGGTGGGCACTTTGTTTGGTTCTCAGATCACAGCGATGTTTAAGAATTCCTTGCCGGAAGATACCTTTACGATTCATTGTGTCGGCGGGGCCGGCCAATCGTTTGGAGCCTTTATTCCTCAAGGATTGACCTTGGAAGTAACGGGCGATTCCAATGATTATTTTGGAAAAGGATTATCGGGAGGAAAGCTGATCATCAAACCCGATCCGCGCTCCAGCTTTACAGCGGAAGACAATGTGATCATCGGCAACGTCGCTCTTTATGGGGCCACCAGCGGTAAGGCATTTATTCGCGGCAAGGCCGGGGAACGCTTCTGTGTACGAAATTCAGGAGCCACAGCCGTTGTAGAAGGCTGCGGCGATCACGGGTTGGAATATATGACCGGAGGAACGGCTGTGATCTTAGGAAAAACCGGGAAAAACTTTGCGGCCGGGATGTCTGGAGGCATCGCGTACGTCTTAGATACCGATCATGATCTTTATTTGCGAATCAATAGAGAACTGGTTTCCATGGAAGCTGTGACCGGCAAAGCCGACATGGAAGAGCTTCAGGAGATCTTGAAGGAGCATGTTGCCGCAACAGATTCTTCGGTTGCGAAAAAGATCCTGGAACATTTTGAAGAAAATCTCAAAAACTTCAAAAAGATCGTTCCAAAAGATTATCAGATCATGAAAGATTCGATCAAAGCTCTGCAGGATAAAGGTTTCCATCAAGAGGAAGCGGAATTAAAAGCCTTTGAAATGGCTTTTCAGAAATAGGAGGGAACGCCATGGGAAAATCAACAGGATTTTTAGAATTTCAAAGAGAAGAGAATCCGGCATTTTTGCC
>NZ_CALVBG010000103.1 GCF_944325745.1 uncultured Faecalicoccus sp.
AAGCAAAAGAAAAGAATGAAAAGGATTACACTACAGATTCTTGGAAGGATTTACAAGATGCTTTAGAGGCTGCAGAAAAGGTTAATAAAGATCCTGATGCAACTGTGGATGAGGTTCAAAGAGCTGAAGATGATTTAGAAAAGGCTCTTGAAGGATTAAAGGAAATTGAAACTATTTCTCTTGTTCCAGAAGAAGATCTGACTGGATATACAGGTGGAACGAACTTGAATGAAACAAGTGGATTCCCGAATATGCGTTATACATTCAATCTTCCTGAAGGCGTAGATCCATCTGAAAAAATCAAGCTGTATTATAAAACGAGTGATGGTAAAGAGGGCAGTACGACTGTAGGTGATTATCCAGAAGAAGAAACAGAAGGAATTTCATTGCTTGCGGAAGGTGAAGACGCTAATACAACAGAACCTGTTCTGATTCCAGAGCTAGAACCATCTTACAAATTAAATGGAGAAGAAGTTACAGAAGACGGAGAAGCTGGTGTTTACTCCTTCGAAGTTAAAAACGATGAAGATCTGTATGCAGAAATTGATGGAAAACGCTATAAGGTCAATGTAGAAGATGCAGAGACAACCGTTACGATTCGTTATGTTTCTGATCCAGAAGGAATGGCAGAAACAGGTACTGATTATATCAATGCAGTTGAAAACGAAGATCCTTCTGCAGAAGTATCTGAAGTAACGGCAGTCGTTGATCCAAATACAACCTATCTGACTAACGATAAACCGGATATCGCGGTTATGAATGAAGATGCGGTTGGCTTGTTAGTGGATGAGCTGTTGAGTGATGATGATGGATTTGATCGTGAAAAAGCGATGTTGGAGAAACTGAATGGTTTCTTAGATGAAAAAGATTTGCAGACAGTATCTGAAGGAAACTATGATTTCATGTATCTTGATCTGGTCAATACGGTAGATGGAAATGCTTGGGTATCTTCGACAAGGGGTACCGATATCTACTTGCCATATCCGGAAGGAACCAATGAAGAGACTGAATTTACTGTGGTTCACTTCCCAGGATTGCATCGTGAATATGGATTTGAAGGAGAAGCCCAAGTTAGTGTGGCCATTGAAAAATGCCAGCCAGAAACCATGGCAATTGAAAAAACAGACAAGGGTATCAAATTCCATGTCGATCAGAGTGGATTCTCGCCATTTGCCCTTACCTGGTCAAATCCAACTAAAGAATTTGATGTATCTTATGCATTTAAATCTGAAGATGGACGTGTATTGCCACAAGAAGTAAACGCTTTGTTGCCGGCAGCCCAAAAAGCTGCAGAAGGCAGTACGGTGACTCCAGCCGCTTTGACAGCGACAACCGTTACGACCCATGAAGGCGTATGGACTTTCAAAGGTTGGGATCAACAATCTGTCACTGTAAGTCAATCGGTAGTCTTTACGGGAACATGGAGCTTTACGGCGAATCCAAGTGAAAAACCAGTCTTTGATTTAAGCGACGTGAATACGACATTGGAACAAGGATCGAAATTTGATCCAATGGCAGGCGTACACGCCACCGATGCCCAAGGAAATGATATTACGGCTTCAATCAAAGTGGTTTCGAACAATGTCGATACAAGTAAACCAGGAAAATATACGGTAACGTATGAAGTGACAGACCAATATGGAAACACTTCTCAAGTAACTGTAGAATTTACTGTAAAGGCAAAAGAAACAAGCGGCTCAGAAACTGTAACAAAAGACGACCTGAAAGACCTGATTGATCAGGCGGACAAACTGGATCCAGATCAATATACAAAAGATTCTTGGGATGCATTAGAAAAAGCATTAGAAGAAGCGAAGAAAGTATATAAAGATTCTTCCGCTACGGCTGAAGAGATCAATTCCGCTTACAACGCTTTGAATAAGGCGATGAAGGGCTTGAAGAAAGTCAGCGAAAAAGGTGACGACGCCGATACAGCGGCTCAATTGAATGCAGCACTCTATGGTGGAATCGCTATTGTGGCGTTGGGTGCCATGTTGATTTGTGTTCGTAAACGTTCGAAAAAGTCATAGTTCATACTTTGACTTCTAGGGGAGGCTAGCCTCCCCTTTTTCTCTGGATAAAGATATGATAGAATCGAATCAGCGAGGAGGCAGTAAATCATGGAACAATATAAACAAGAATTTGTCGATTTTATGTTAGAAAGCAAAGTGCTGAAATTTGGAGACTTTACTTTAAAATCAGGAAGAAAGAGTCCTTTCTTTATGAATGCCGGCGGGTATGTGACCGGATATCAGTTAAAGAAATTAGGAGAATATTATGCCCATGCGATCGTCAACACGTATGGAAAAGATTTTGACGTTTTATTTGGGCCGGCATATAAAGGAATTCCTTTAGCGGTCGTCACTTCGATTGCGTTATATGAACTATATGGCATGGAAGTTCGTTATTGTTCGGACCGAAAAGAAGAAAAAGATCATGGCGCCGATAAAGGAAGCTTCTTAGGATCAAAATTACAAGACGGAGATCGAGTGGTCATGATCGAAGACGTGACGACATCGGGTAAATCAATGGAAGAAACCGTACCAAAAGTACGCGGGGCAGCCCATGTTGAAATCGTGGGACTGATGGTTTCTTTGAATCGAAACGAAAAAGGAAAAGGGAACAAGACGGCTTTAACGGAAGTGAGTGAATTGTATGGATTCCCGACAGCGGCCATTGTTTCAATGCCGGAGGTTGTGGAATACCTAGAATCTAAGAATGCACTGGATCCAAAGATCAAAACACGAATCGATGCGTATTACGCTGAATATGGAGCTACCGAATAGGAGCTCCTTTTTTATGTAAAATCTTGATAAAATATGAACGATTATGAATAAAACTGATTGAATATGAATGATTTGTGTGCTAT
>NZ_CALVBG010000104.1 GCF_944325745.1 uncultured Faecalicoccus sp.
TTTGCGTTTTCTGGAAGCTCTGTTCCACATTTTTTACATTGCATATTTTCAACTCCTTAAGTTTGACTGTTATCAAAATTATATCCCAATTCATAAAAAATACAAAGAAACATCAGCAAAAGAAAACAGGAAGTCTCATAAGAAGACTCCCTAGTTCAAATTTAAGATTTTAAAATACTGTTGACACCCTTCATCAAACTGGATGCATATGTATTAGAAGATGCCCAAGTTCCCTGCAATTTTTCTACCGTCGGTGCTTTGCCACGCAAAGAATCGCTCCAGCGAGGATCTACTTTTTCCTGGTTCAAAGGCTCAGTAGAAGCATAACATTTTAAATGTTGAACATGAGCACGAATTCCCGTGCGGACATCCTTGAACGAATTACCAGTGGCACCATTTCCGGTGGCACCTAAACCAGCAAAATTATACTGATTAGGCAATACATCGCCGCCAAATTTCAAGAACCCTGTTTCATGCATCGTTTGAGCAAAAGCAACTTCTGCTTTTACTCCTTCCGCTTTACATTCCTCAATATACATTTGGCAAAACTTTTCAATCGTATCTGCGCCTCCCTTTGAGAAGGTGCCATTGTGTTTAGAATTGGATCCAGAAAACTTATCATAACTGCTAGATCCTTTATTAGTATTATAATAATTTACTAATTGTTTAGCAGTGACATTGGATGAGCCCATGATTGTATAACCTTTTGCCTGCTCTGCATTCTTATCATAATAACAATTTGAAGTGCTACCAGGAGCTGAACCGCCTTTTTTTACCAATACAATCTCAATGGCTTCCATTCGATATGAATAACCAGAACTTCCTGAGCTTTCACCATTTTTTGCCCATCCTAGCCATCCAAATTGTTGGACATGAGTACGATAGTATACATCATAATAGTTCGCAATATCTCCGGTCAATTTGATCTGTATTGCTTCTAAGCGCTTGGATTGCCCTGTTGTCCCGCTTTCTTGGCCATCTTGTTTCCATCCTTGCCAACCATATGTCTGTACATGAGTTCTATACTGTATTCCACCAGAATATCCTGTTTCTCCTAAACTTATTTTTATAGATTCTAATCGTTTAGATTCTCCTGATGTTCCAGCAGTTTGCCCATCTCCTACGGTATTCATCCATCCGTACGTCTGACAATGAACCGAATAATTAATCGTTTTCGGTGTTTTTTGAAGTCCAAACGCATTTGCAATTCCAGTTGCATCCGCAACACCTAATTTTTTAATCTTATCTTCTGACCCCAAGAAATTATTGATGTCATTCCAGTTATCTCCGTAGCAATGTTCTACAATAATTCCCGCAACACCTAACAGTTTACTATATCGAATTACACCATAATAATCACCAATCGAATTATCTGGATAATCATATCGGTCATCATTAACTGGATTCCCTGTAGCTGCATCATAAACATACTTAACAGTAATAAATCGTTTGGGAATTCCTAATGAAGTTAATTGATTCATTATGTTATTTGCCATCTGTAAGCCTGTTTGCGATAATTCCGGTTTATAGTTAGTATTTGGATAATAGATTTCTGCTCCGCTAGCTCCTGTCTGACTGCCCAATCCTGTAGCATTCAAATGAATACTTACTAAAGCTTTGGCTCCATTATTCGCTGCAATTTGTGCGCGCTCTTGAAGAGATGGGTTTGTATCCCCTGTACGAGTCATCACTACTTTTACATTTTTATATTGTTCTAGTTCAGCTTTCAAATACTGTGCAATTTTTAGGTTATAAACCTTTTCAGAAACACCATTTACTAAAGTTGAACCCCCATCATTTCCACCGTGGCCTGGATCAATACAAATCACTAAAGGATTCGTTTCACTATAAGTGCTAATCGAGTTGGATCGACTTCTAGCATTAGAAGCAGGTAAAGCATTATTTTGTAAAGCATCCTCTACTAAGCTTTCTGTTTCATTTGAATTCGATCCATCCAGACTAACAATAGAAGTTTCAATCTCTGTATCTGTTAACCCTTGAGTATCGATAGCTTCTTCTTGAACTTCATTTCCATTCTTATCAATTGTATATCCTTCAGCAGTTCCATAACCTTCATATTCTTGATTGACACCAAAACGAATATCCATTTGTAAATCAGAAAATGCAACTTCATAAGTCTGTTCACCTATCACATAAGTGAAACCATTTACTTTATAAGTTCCAGTTTCAGCGTCTGTAAATGCTTTTTCAAACACATATAATCCATTTTGATATTGAGTAGTTTCTAACTCTTGTGCTTCTCCGTCATCTTTTTGATATTGTAATTTGACAGAAGAAATCCCTTCCGTTCCACTACCAAAAGATAAAACAAACTGCTGGGTAGCTGGTGTTGACAAGTAAGGACTTCCTACATAAAAATATTCAACTAAAGATGAATTTCCAATTTGAATCTTTTGATTATCGCTTTCGATTCCAGAAAAATCTTCTTCCATAAGATTTTCTTTATTTGAGTTATTGTAATTGTTGTCAGATGTTTCGTCAGAATTTTGATTCAGAGTAACAGAATCTTTTTCGTCTTCAATCCCATCTGTTTCACTTTTTTCTTCACTAATTTCTCCAGTCGTGTCTGTTATTTGATTGCTTGAAAAATCCTCATTGTTAATATTCTCAACAATTTGATTCCCTTCTTCGTCTTGATTCTCTTGTGCATAGGCCGAAAAAACAGACACCCCATTTAATGTCATCATTAATGCGATAATAATTGGTAATACCTTTTTCTTTAAATTCATATTTATAATCACTCCATAACATTAATCTTAATCTTAACCATTTTATCAAATCTTTGCCACTAATACATGAAATTGTTAAATCATTTTGTTACTTTTCATCCAACTTGCTAATCGTAAATAAGATTCTTCTAAATCAAAAGAAGGTTTCCAGCCTAATTTCATAGTATTTGATGAATCTAAAAACAACTGTGTATCTGGAGCAAAACCATATTTTAAATTATCTTCTGGAATATCATAAACCACTTGACAATCATCATTTCCTAAAACATTAGCAACTAAATGTGCCATATCTTTGATTTTCATATGGCTGTTTTCGTTGCTGACATTATAGGCCTCGCCTGGAGAACCTTTTAATAAAATCAATAATATTGCCGCAATAGCATCTGCTGTATACACATAATTTCCTTCTGAATTCCCTGTCGTATGTAATACTATATTTTCATCTTTTAAAGCACTTCTAGCAAATTGTGCAAATACTCGATTTTCCTCCTTGAAAATGCCAGCTCCAAAAGTTTGAGCTAATCTTACACTTTTCACATTAAGATTCTTTTCATGTGCATAAGCTAAACACATGCACTCACACATTCTTTTGCTTTCAGGATAGCTACTTCTAACATCACTTAAATCAATAAAACCGAGTTGATTTTCTTTTACTTTTTGATTGCACTTTACTTGGCCATAAACTTCCATAGATGAAAGATAAATAACGCTTTTAGCTCGGCATTTTACCGAATAATCCAATATTGTTTTAGCTCCCATTAATGAAGTTTGAATAGTTTCAATAGGATGCGTGACCATCTCTTTTGATGCAGTAATTGCTGCTGTATGTATTACATAATCAACAGAAAAATCAAAAGTTAAATTTGCTTTTAGCAAATCTCCCTTCACAAAAATTAAATTCTCATTATTGATTTCATCACTAAATATCATTTCCGCTTTTTTTTCATTTCGGATTAAAGCGTATATCTTTATATTCAATGAATGAACTTCAGAACAATATAATAAGAATTTTATTAATAAAGATCCTATCAGTCCTGTAGATCCAGTAATAAAAAAACTCGAATTTTTAAAACTTGAGAAATCGACATCCGACTGTAATATTTTTTCAAAATCTTCTTTTAAAATAATATTCATTTATTATTCCTCATAACCATAAATTTGTGCATTCTCTTTAGCATCTAATAAAGCTCGCATAGTATAAAAGTCATCTGGCGTTGTAATTTTTATATTCTCCTCTGGCCCTTTAATTAAATGAAGTTTATAGCCATATTCTTGCATCATAGAACAACTATCAATAAAATCCCATCTGTTCTCTTTTATAGCCTGCTGATGGGCTCTCAAAATATCTGATAGCCAAAAACTTTGAGGCGCTCTAGCCATTCTACAATGACTACGTTTAGGAATATCCATCAATTCCTCAGTTTCATCAACAATTAGAACGGTTTCTTTAACTTCAACACAAGTGATACAAGAGCCAAAGTTCATAACTGATTGAATATTATCTGAAATTGTTTGTCCTTTAATCAAAGGCCGTACTCCGTCATGAATCAAAACAATACTCTTTTCAGAACCACAAACATCTTTTGCCGCTAAAAGGCCTTTATAGATGGACTCCTGCCCTATTTTTCCGCCAGGAACAATTCTTTTTATCTTTTTTAATCGATACGTTTCAACCAAGTCCTGTAAATAATCTATCCAGTTTTCAACACATGCTATTACAATAGCATCAATTTGTGGGTGATTATCAAATAATTCAAGAGTTCTAATAATAATAGGTTTCTCATGAATCGATAAAAACTGTTTAGGCTTCGTCTTTGAATTCATCCTTGATCCAATACCGCCTGCAAATATAACTGCTATATTCATTTCAAACCTCCTATATCATTAGAAATATACATTAAAATCACATTATTTCTTTCAAATATCTAGATAAAGCATCTTGCCAAGCCGGTAATCTATTAAATCCATTTTTATCTAATTCAGTCTGATTCATACGTGAATTCTTTGGACGTTCTGCTTTTGCCGGAAAAGCATTGCTATCTACCGGTGTGACTTTGACATCATTCATTCCTGCTTGTTTAAAGATTTCACAGGCGAAATCATACCAACTGATAAAATCCCCGGAATTTGTCGCATGATAAATTCCATATTTGTCAGTCTGAATCATATCTACAACTAATTTAGCTAAATCAAATGTATAGGTTGGATTCCCAATCTGATCATTCACGACACTAACTGCTCCTCTTTCTTTTCCTAAACGAAGCATTGTCTTAATAAAGTTATTTCCATTCTTTCCGAATACCCACGCGATACGAATGATAAAATGTTTCGGATAAGCTTCTACCGCCAATTCTCCTTCATACTTTGTCTGTCCATAAACATTTAAAGGATGCCTTTCATCATATTCGTTCCAAGGTGTTGTCCCTTGCCCATCGAACACATAATCAGTTGAAAAGTACATGACAGGAATATCTAACTCTTTACAGACAGTCACAATATTCTGTGTTCCTGTTGCGTTCACAGCACGTACTTTATCTAAAAGTTCTGGCTCTTCTGCTTTATCAACTGCCGTCCATGCAGCACAATGCACTACCGCATCATAGTCTCCTGCTTTGATAACGTCATTAACCTGTTGCGCATTGGTGATATCCATTTCATCAATATCAACACCAACCGCTTCAATACCACGTGAATGAGCTTCATTCACAACATCAAATCCTAATTGTCCTTTATATCCTGTTACTAATAATTTCATCATATGTCCTCCATTAACCTAAATCTATTTGATGAATATGATGCATTCCTGATTGCCTTTTTTCTTCAGGAGGCAATACCATGTAGTCTCCATACAATTGTTTTAAATATCTTTCATATTGTTCAAAAGTCAAAAAGTAATAATCTTCAAAGGGTAAAGAAATCGTACTGGAAATTAAATCTTTTGTGAATAAATCTTTTTCTGGATATGCTCCTCCATATGGAAATACAAATTCAGTATCATCATATTTCATCATATTTCTTTTTAGTTTTTTTATGAAAAAGTTTAAAGAAAACGGAAAAACTATAGTTTTCGCAATACGGTACATGATTCTATACATGATTCTATCCGGATGTGGATTTTTATAGCCTGATTTGATAATATACATATTTTTATAAAAGAGCGTTCGGAAATAATCAATTTTACGAACCCATTTATTATTCGAAACAAAATCATATGGAAAAATATCAATCCAAACTCCCTGATTCATGTTAATATGATATGAATAATCTTCAGATAAAACTGTGCCTTGCTTTCTAATCTTTCCAAAAACCAAACCACATTTTGGCTCTGTATCAAAATTCTGTAAAACCAGATTATCTGGCAACTCTGCTTGTGCAATTTCGCAAAACTTCTGATAATCTTTTCTAGGCATACCTAAATCTATATCATCATCCCACGGAATAAATCCCTTATGACGGATCATCCCTAAGCATGAACCGCCAACCAAAAAATAAGTTAAATTATGCTTTTGACATATTTTGGAAAATTCATATAAAATTGATAATTCAATTTCCTGAAGTTTTTTTAACTGATTTTGTGTCTCCATTTATTACCCCATGTATAAACTATACTTATACTACACGATTAAGCAATGTTTGAAATATTCTTACTATAATAATCAACTATGTAAAAATTAAGTCTATGAAAATTTAATAAAAAAGATTTTAATATCAAATATCTTTTAAAATTTAGCTTTCGCAACGCTTGCAACGACGATTTTTCCATTGTAGAAAAACAAGCGTTTGTTCTAAACTCTCTTAATATCCGTAACTTTTCCTTTAATGAATATGGAGTCGTTGGAATCAATAACGTAAGATAATACCCTAATACATAATAATTCGTTAACAAATCTTCCCAGACCCCGGGATATTTATTAATTATATCATGCTCAATTACATAACTATATTCCATTTTAAGACATTCGCTTAGTGCATATAACATATTATCTGAATATTTTTTAGAAGTACTGTGCCCCTCTCTTTGTATCCAATGATAGTACACTTTAGGGTTTGTAACAGCTTTTTGAATGTATCGAGAAAACTCAATATTGAAACACATATCTTCAAATCCAGATTTAAAATCTTCCCGAAAGCAAATTTTATGCTTCACGATAATATCCCTTCGATATAAACTACACCAAATTCCAGAACTAATGTTACGCAACACTCCGTAATTCTGGACAACCTGCTCTCCTTCAAACACATTGAATTGATAATCATAAATAAAGTTTTCTTCTATCTTTTTTTCATCTTCACCAACATGCACTCTTTTTCGAGAATACCTAACTATATCTGCATCATATTTCAAAGCATAGGTAATATTATCTCGAATTGCTCCTGGTAAATATATATCATCATTGTCACAAAACATAATATATTTACCCGTTGCTTGATTTAATCCAAAGTTTCTAGCATTACAGATTCCACCATTTTCTTTGTGATAAACCCTAACATTATCATACTTTTCTGAATATTCTTCACATACCTGTCCACTACCATCTTGAGATCCATCATCTATTAATAATAATTCATAATTCTCGTAATCTTGATTTAAAATAGATTCTATAGCGGTAGATAAATACTCTTTTGAATTATATACAGGCATTATTACACTTACATCAATTTCCATTTAGCTTTAGCTCCTTTTTATGATTCAAGTACTCTTTTACAAAAATTCCAGTAGACAAAACCGAAGATACTAAGTTTAATACAATAAAGATAAATACAGCTCCATTAATACTAAAGCTCTCTACCAGTGGATTCATAATAAGTAAACAAATTGCAAAATCCAAAACATAGACCAAAGCCATATTTTTCTGTGCTCTTATAACCGTAATCACAATAGTCATATATGCACTATAAGTATTGATTCCCCCTCCTATTAGTAACAACAAAAACGGAACCATGTATCGATGAAGTTCCATTCCATATATCAATTCTAATAGTCGCAAGCCTAATAAATAACCTCCCAAGGTTATAATAATTGTTAATAATAAAATGATAAAAAGCTGTCGATACAACATTTTGGTAAAACTTTTTAGTTGAAAATTATACCAATCCGAAGAAAATTTAGGTATATATGGTCTGAAAATAATATCACTTATTAAAGTAATGATAAAAACAGGCATAAAAAGTACATTAAAATAAGCTTGATCCACATCTCCTAGGCAATTATCAATCGCATATTTAGGAGCATTTGTCATATACATACGTATAAATGTAGTAATTGCAACAGGCACTACGATAAATAACAAATTTTTGAAATGAGATAGACAAAACGTATATTTTTTTGAATAAAATACCTTAATAATATCTTTATTTGAAAATATAAAAATAAATAACGATATCAAAAAAGAAACGAAGCTAGAGATAAAAATGTTACTGCTAAAAACAATTAAAATAATAAATACAAGAATGGAAATTGAATACCTGGCAACCAATAGTAACGAAGCTATGTCTAATCTTTGGTGACGATGGTACTCTCCATGATATAAATCCTCAATTACATCTATGCTCTTAAATAAGCCAAAACTCAAAACCGCCAAAGATTTGTCAATAGTATATCCAGAACCAAATGCATAATATAATAACATGGCCATCAGCAATGAGTAAGAAAAAACACGTACATAAAAATAATCACTGAATGAAAATTCTTCCTTAACATCCGAAGCTTGAACACCTCTAGTGCCAAAATTCCCCAAAGATACACATTGATACGCAATGGCTGAAGCAATCGAAAAAACTCCAGCCTCATTTATTCCACAAAATCTTGTGATAAAGAATAAAAGAATAGCTGAAGTAATCGCATTCAACATACTCGCTATCATATTCCAAAAAAAAGAACGCTTAAGAATCTTATCTCTACTTACGTCTAACAAGGAATGAATAATCTTTTCTTTCATACTACCCCATACTTTTTTGTAAAAATGTTATAAAGACAAAAAGCGATTCCCGAACTTCAAAGCTATAAATATCAGTCTAATACAATGTTTTTGTAAAAACCACAAATAAATTCGATATATTCCTGAAAGTTGAGTTTTAATATTATGATTTTTATACCATTTAGGATACCTATTCTCAACATATTCAAGAATACATTTTATGTTCGAAAAAGTAAAATCAGTTTTAAAACTAGCTCGATAAATCGTTCCTATTAAAATATGATAAATTTCTAAATATTCAAGGGTGTCTTGTTGAATATTAGGATCTTTTTTTAAAATATCAAAAATTTTGTAAATGTCATATATCTTATCCGAATAAGTATACATGGTAGAATTTTCATTCTGTATATAATAATACAAAGATTTTTTTACTATATTTACTTCGCTAATATAACTTGTCAAAGTTGCAAAAAAGCATAAATCTTCATACCATAAACCTTCGGGAAACTGAATATGATTTTTCTTGATAATTGAAGTTTTGATCATTTTTCCCCATACGGCAGGATATTTCGATAAGAGTAAATCTTTCTCATTGAATTCATTTTTACTAATTCTATTCTCGTATACACGATCAAAAAAGCACGCTGTTAAATCTACTCCATCATCAAAGGAATTAATCAATTGAAATAGATAATCTTGATGAAGATAATCGTCACTGTCAACAAATGTTATGTACTTTGTATCGCATAGTTCAAGCCCCAAATTACGAGCAGAAGCTTGTCCACCATTCGACTTATATCGGTACACAAAACGTTGGTCGTTATTTATAAGTTTCTTTATTAACGAGGCAGTCCCGTCAGTACTGCCATCGTCAATAAAGTAACAAAGGAAATCTTTATAGGTTTGTTCCTTTATGGAATTAATACATCGTTCGATTTTATCTTCCACATTAAAACAAGGTACAACTACCGAAACTTGAGCCATTCTATTTCTCTGCTCTTCCTTTTTCTACATACATCTTTTCAAAATAATTTTGGTATTCACCGCTGATAATGTTTTCCCACCATTCTTTGTTGTCTAAATACCATTGAATAGTCATAGGAATACCTGTATCGAATGTATATTTTGGTTCCCATCCTAATTCTGTCTCTAATTTAGTTGGATCGATCGCATAACGACGGTCATGTCCTTTTCTATCTTCTACAAAAGTAATTAGACTTTCTGGTTTGTTTAAAGCTTTAAGAACGGTCTTCACAACCTGAAGGTTCGTTCTTTCATTATGTCCACCGACATTGTAGACTTCTCCTTCACGACCTTTACGAACAATTAAATCAATGGCTGTACAATGATCATAAACATGTAGCCAATCGCGGACATTTTCACCAGTTCCATAGACAGGAATGGTTTCATCATTTAATGCACGAGAAATGATCAAAGGAATCAGTTTCTCTGGGAAATGATAAGGTCCATAGTTATTTGAACAACGTGAAATTGTCACTGGCAACCCATAAGTTCTATGATATGCCAATACAAATAAATCAGCACTTGCCTTGGCACTTGAATATGGACTTGATGTATGAAGTGGTGTTTCTTCTGTGAAGAACAGATCTGGTCTGTCTAAAGGAAGATCTCCGTATACTTCATCCGTAGATACTTGATGGTATCGTTTGATGCCATATTTAACACAAGCATCTAATAAAGTTGTTGTTCCCATGACATTGGTTTTTACAAAGATTTCCGGATCTTCAATACTGCGGTCTACATGGCTTTCGGCTGCAAAGTTTACCACAACATCAAAATGTTCTTTTTCAAACAAATCAAAGATAAATTCTCTATCTGCAATATCTCCTTTGACGAACTTGTAATTTGGTTTGTCTTCAACTGGTTTACAAGTTTCTAAGTTCCCTGCATATGTTAATTTATCTAAGTTAACGATCATATCTTCTGGATACTTATTCACCATATAATGAACAAAGTTTCCACCAATAAATCCAGCGCCTCCAGTAACTAAAAACTTCATGTTATTTTTCCTCCTGATATACAAACTGATTATTTGATTCTTCTAAAGTTGGTCCAATTTTATCTTTTTCACTCAATACTGGTTCGATGCCATCTAATAATGTTCCCCAGTCTACATTGACTGTTGGATCGTCATAGCGCATTCCACCTTCAGATTCTTTATTATAGACATTATCCACCTTATAACGGAATTCAACATCCGGAGTTAAGGTTAAGAACCCATGAGCAAAACCTTGTGGAATAAAGAATTGTCTATGATTTTCAGCACTTAATTCAACACTTACCCATTGACCATAAGTAGGACTTCCTTTACGAATGTCCACCGCAACATCAATCACTTTTCCTTTTGTACAAGAAACTAATTTCGATTGTGCATAAGGAGGATTTTGCCAATGCAATCCACGCAATGTTCCTTGTTGGGCACTAAAAGACATATTGTCTTGTACAAAATCCACAGTAACTCCTAGTTTTTCATACTTAGATTTTGAATAAGTTTCGGTAAAATAACCGCGGTGATCTCCAAACACATCTGTATCAATGATCAATACTCCAGGAATTTTAGTTTCTGTTACTTTCATCCTTTAAATTCCTCCTCGCCTTTGATATATTTCCGGTCCATAATTTTTTTCAAATAAGCACCATACTGATTCTTTTTATAGATTTCATAGATCTCTTCCAATTGTTTCAAAGTGATCCATCCATTATTGAATGCAATTTCTTCCAAACAAGCAATTTTACGATGTTGATGCTCTTCAATTGTTTTGACAAAATTTGTTGCATCTACTAAAGATTCATGAGTTCCCGTATCTAGCCAAGTAAATCCATCGCCCAGAAGAGTTACATTCAATTCATTATTCTCTAAATAAATACGATTCAAATCCGTAATTTCCAATTCACCACGAGCACTTGGCTTTAAATTTTTGGCATACTCAACCACTTTATTATCATAGAAATATAAACCTGTTACCGCATAATTCGATTTTGGATGTTCAGGTTTTTCTTCTAAAGAAACGGCTTTTCCTTCTTCATCAAATTCAACGACTCCAAAACGTTCTGGATCCTCTACATAGTATCCAAATACTGTAGCTCCTACTTCTTTTTTAGCAGCCGCCTTTAAGCGCTTGGTCAAACCATGGCCATGGAAAATGTTATCCCCTAAAATCATGGCGCAAGAATCAGAACCAATAAATTCTTCTCCTAAAATAAAAGCTTGTGCTAATCCATCTGGGCTTGGCTGTACTTTATAAGATAATTCAATTCCAAATTGATGCCCATCTCCTAATAACTCTTGGAAACGAGGCGTATCATCCGGTGTAGAAATGATCAATATTTCTCGAATCCCTGCCTGCATCAAAATCGACATTGGATAATAAATCATTGGTTTGTCATAGATCGGTAACAATTGTTTACTCGTCACCTTAGTCAGCGGATATAATCGAGTTCCGCTTCCCCCTGCTAAAATAATACCTTTCATGTTAGAAGCCTCCTATATTTTATTATAACATAAGAATAAACCCTTACGTAACGTAAGGGTCAATCAATTATATGAACTTATTAATAATAGGCACTTTTTTTAGAACCATCACCACAAGTAAAGATAGAATAAAAATCAATATTACTAACATGGTTATATTTATAACAGGAATATTTAAAAAGGGATTGATACTCATATACTTTAAAAAAGATCTAATAAAAATCATATGAACCAAATACACGCCAAAAGTTAAAGCATCTACTTTTTTTACCCAAGTACTCTTTTTCCATTTAATACTATCGACTAAAGAAAAAATTCCTATAGACTGTATTACAACAAAAATTGAGGAATAATTATTTAACAGAGGTTCAAAATTATAATAGCTATTTTCTTGATTGAAAATTGTCAACAGAATAATACACAAGCTAGATAGAACAAACATTAATAACGACTGATATCGCTTTATAGATATGATTTCATGATGAAGTGCATATCCAAAGAATAAGTAGAAAGGATAAATTGAAGAAACCATAATATAAAAAGCAATATGAATCCCAAATACTTCTAACATAGGAATTAAAGATAAAAACAAAAAATAAATGCATAACAGGTATTTAATCAATTTATCCGAAGCGTTGTTAGTAATGATTTTGTAAATTGGCAAAAGTAGATAAATTCCAATTAGTAAATATAAATACCATAAATGAGACCAACTATTTCCTAGAAAAAAGTCAGAAATCATTTCGATAATCATATATAACCCAATTGGTTCTTTGTGAACTACAGTATCATAGATTATAAAAATGACGCAGCAAAACAACAACGCTTCTAAAATTCTTAAAACATATTTTTTTAATACTTTTTCTATTGATAATTCTTTATTCTTGTCTAGTAATAAAGCTCCAGTAATCATAACGAAACACGGCACACACCAAAGTAATAAATTTAAAGAAATTTGAGATATCAACAGTTCATTTTTTGTAATAACTGATTTGTACAATCCGATAGATCCGCTCAAAAAATGTAAAAGAACTATACCCAAACATGAGATAGTTCTTAAATAATAAAAGCTAAAAATTGATTCTTGTTTTACCATGTTTCAACACTGTCTCCCAAGCACCCTTCATTGGCTGAAGAACCTGTATCAGCTGGTGGTGTTGTTTCTTGGACAGGTTGCTGTTCTTGAACTGGCTGTTGCACTGGCTGCTGTTCTTGAACTGGCTGTTGCTCTTGAACTGGCTGTTGTACTGGTTGTTGTTGTTCAGAAATAATTTGTTGGCTTTGCTCTTCTGCCGAATTATTTTCCTGAATTTCTGATTGCGCTTCTAACTCTTCTTTGATTCTTTGCTCAGCTTCTTTAGTGGATACTGTGGCTTCTTGATCAACAGATTCATATTCTATAAAACAAATATCATCTTCCAATTTGATAGTAACTTCTTTTACATCTTCAAATGGGAAAGCATGTAATTCATATGATTCATCTTCAAAGTCCAGTTTGATTGTGTATTCTGGTGAAACTTGCATCTCCGATCCTTCTTGTTCTTTTTCATTAGCTTCAATAGCTTCGGAAGCATCGTAGTATAATGTTCTAGTTTCCTCGTCAGCAAAAACTTCATCTTCTTTCAACATGTTTTCGCCAAAATTATCCATCGTGTCTGTCTTTATTGAAAAACCAACAATATCATTGCCCGTATCATTCAACATAGAGACTTTAAATACATTCTCACCAGAAATTTTATCCCCAATTGTTTTTTCTTCAACTTTTTTTTCTTTTACTTCATCAGAATTTTCTGCTTGACAACCAGTTAAAAATAAAGAAATACAACACGCTGATCCCAGCAATAATTTAATACCTTTATTCATCCTAAAAACCTCCCATTAATTCATTCTGGAATAACTATGGTATCTCAACGTACCTGACGTACCATATGTAAACATGTATCCATTACGTCCTAATTCTTTCTCGAAATCAGGATCAAACACATAAATTGTTCCATTCATATTAATCTCAACCCATGAATGAGGGGTATTATAACTGCCTTGTAAACCTCCCACTTGATGGGCATCGTACCCTAAATCTCTAGCTAAATAAGTAAACACAGCAGCCATTACATAACAATTTCCTCTATGTTTTGAAAATCCATATGAAGCATAATTTGCGCTTCCATACGAGTTATAGTCGGCCGGTTCATATCTTGAATAAGTAATACTCTTTGCATAATTAAAAGCTGCTCTTAAATCTCTACCTAAAGAATTATTGACTTCATATGCCTTTTGTTCAAGGTCAGAAGCAAACTCTCGATAATAACCTGAATTTGGTCCGACAACCGTTCCCTTCGGCACTATCTTTATTTGTATGGCTTCCACTTGATTGCCGGATTTCGGTGAATTTCCAGCACTTTGTCCATTCTTAGCCCAGCCTAGCCAACCAATGTGAGCCACATGAGTACGGTAATAAATATCACAATACTCTTTCATTTCTCCTGTCAAAGAGATTTGAATCGCTAACATTGGATTGCTCGATTTGACTTCCTGCCCATTAGTATATGTGCCTGTCCAACCTGTTTTAGAAAAATTCGCTTTATAACTCACTGATCCATTATATAGATTACCAGAATTATTATTAACAGAAATTTTAATTCCATTTATAGCTTGGCTCTGGCCTGTCGTCCCAGCTGTATCTCCATTAGTTTTCTCTCCCTGCCATCCATAAGCAGAAGAGTTTACACTGTATTTCAAACTTCCGATTCTATCTATTCCAAGATAACCATTAGAAGTTCCTATACTGGTATCCCCTTTCTTTCGTAGCTGAATTTGAATAGCTTCTACTCGCCTAGACATCCCTTCTGTCCCCGCTTTATCTCCATTCTTAACCCAGCCTAACCAACCATATGTTTGAACATGCGCTCTGTAATAGACATCATAATGATTTGCTACTTCTCCGGTGAGTTTGATTTGAATTGCCTCTAATCGTTTTGATTGCCCACTAGTTCCACTAAGCTCATCATTTTGCTTCCATCCTTGCCAGCCATATGTTTGAACATGTGTTCGATATTGAATTCCTCCTGAATATCCAATATCTCCTAGACTAATCTTGATTGCTTCTAATCTTTTAGATTGTCCTGAGGTTCCACTAGTAGCACCATCAGAAACAGTAGCTTGCCAGCCATATGTTTGAACATGTGTTTGATAAACTACTTGTCGAGTTTTATAGGCATTGGATGTGCTTCCAGGAGCTGCTTCTCCTTTTTTTACAAGAACAATCTGAATGGCTTCCATTCGATAAGAATAGGTTGAACTACCAGAACTTTCACCGTTTTTTGCCCAACCAAGCCATCCAAATTGTTGAACATGAGTTCGATAATATATATCGTAATGATTTGCAAGTTCTCCGGTCAATTTGATCTGTATTGCTTCTAATCTTTTAGATTGTCCAGTAGTACCGCTCAACTCTCCGTTTTGTTTCCAGCCTTGCCAACCATAGGTTTGAACATGGGTTTGGTATTGAACTCCTCCAGAATATTCAGTATCCCCGACACTTATCTTTATTCCCTCTAACCTTTTGGATTTACCCGACGTTCCACTTGTAGCACCATCAGAAGCAGTAGATTGCCAACCATACGTTTGAACATGAGTTTGATATTTTATACTTGCTTTATCCGAAGAATTTTCCGCTAATAAATCAATTGAATCATCATTTTGTTCATTCATCGCACTGTTCAAATTGTCAGATACATTGTTTTCTATTTCTTGATCATCTTCATTTTCATTCGCCACATCATCTTTTGAAGATTCACTCTCCATTTCATCTTTCTTGTTTTCTTGTTCTTCATTTTGATTATTATCATTTTTTGATGAATCGTCTTCAATTGTTTCAGAATCTTCATTTTTCAAGTCTTCATTGTTCTCCGAAGTGTTTTGTTCATTTGAATCATCTTCATTATTCTGTGGCAATTCCAGTTCCTCGGTCGTTATATTATTTAAATCCCAAGTGACAAATGGTGCAGTATTATCCCGATTAGTAAAAATTCCTTCAACAGTAAATTGGCCTTTATAATCGATATAATCTAAATCATTATCTACAAAAGTAATAATAGCTTCTCCATTATCAATTTTTACTTTACCTAAAACTTCTCCTGTAGATTCATTAGAATCTTTGTCGCAAGCATATATATATTCGTCTAAAGTATCTTCAAACTTCATATATTTTGTCGGTAGATTAATTGATGCTTGATCTCCAGACATAGGCTCAGCATTATTAAATTCAAAATCAATAGTTAATTGATTATCTTTTTGTATATACAACGACGGTTTAAAATTAGGATCCTCGCTCCAATCTTTTTTTTCATCAATAGCATAAACTGGCTGAACGCTGACAAAAAGAGCTAGAAAAAAAGCTATACCTCGATTCATCCATGCTCTAAACATAAACTGATCTCTCCTTACTATTAAGTTATCATTATGAGGGTTTTGTTTTAACTTCTAAATATTACATATTAGTTGTATTTTAATTAATGTGTGGCAAATAGTGTGCTCCCTAAAATAAGCAAATAAACACTCCAGCTTGTTTAGTGATACGAATAGAACCATGTTTATCTATTAACTCCTCAATATATTGTTGAAATTCACTTAACCTAGTTCCAATGACTTCGCTTTGATTCCCATGACAGCTCATAATATAGTCCACTAATGGTTGTGATTGGTCAACAATCAATTCGTCATCGTACAATTTCAATTGTACACTAGAAAAATATTTTTTTAGGATTCCTTCTCCATTTTCTAAACCAAATGCATCATAAAGTTTATTTTGCGACAACTCAATGCGAGAATCATAAGATTTTACAATATCTGTTATTTCCCTCATATGTTCTCTTCCATAGGTGCTACAGTAAAAAACTCCGTTCTTCCGCAAAACTCTTACAATTTCAGACAAGCCTTTTTGGATATCTTGAATATAAAACATCACGTGATTAGCAACCACTGCATCATAATATTCATTTTTAAAAGGAATTGCCTGACAGTCTAGCTGAATACAATTAAAGTTATTTCCTAATTTTTTTCGTACCTCTTGCACCATTCCTTCAGATATATCCGACAAAAATATTTCTCGATTTCTTAAATCAACTTTTTGATTTTCCCAAAGTTTGCCGTTCCCACAACCTACTTCTAAAAGTCTGGTTACTCTTGAAAAATCTATTTGTTCATACAGCCAATTAAACCAACCTTTTTTATTTACTGAAAATTGATCATGTAGTGAAATACGAACTTTGAGATTATTAGAATTTTGATATTGTTTTACAATATCCTCTTCAACATTAGACATTTGCAGTAAATGAATAATTTGATCCCAATTAATAGTTTCATCATCCTCATTCCGAACTAAAGTTTCCATGGAATCTCTTATTCCTTGTAAATGAGTAATTTGATTATTCAACAAATCAATTTGCATAGATAATGATTCTTTAATATTTTCTTCCTTTAAAACCATAGGAAATATCTCTTCAAGAGAAAACCCCATGTGTTTTAAAGATAATATTTTCTGCAATTTCAATAAGTCCGACTTGGTATACTTTCGATATCCATTCTCCATAACAAAAGAGGGTTTTAACAACCCTATCTTGTCATAATATCGAATTGTGCGTTCAGTGACATTCGCTAGACTCGCAAACTGTCCCGTAGAATAATAGCTCATTTCTTATTTTTACGTTCCTCGTATTCTTGTATACTTAGCTTTTGAATCAATTCATTTATTTTTTCTTTGAGTTTAGAAATTTGAATTGCCTGTATAAACAACAATATATATAAAAAGAAAATAAAAATAGAAAAAATAAAGTTGCTCGTAGACATAAAACCTAGAGAATTAGAAATCATAGTTGGAATCTGCGGGAAGAAGCTCAATATTAGTAGAGCAAATGCCCAAAGGATCCAAATAATAGAATCGTTAATATTTAATCCATTCTTTCTAATTTTCAGAATAATAAAAATAAAAGTAAAGATGCTAGTAATAATAAAAACAATAGATAACGCCATGATCTTCTCCTATCTTTTTCTAAATGGTTGAATCAAAAAAATTGATATGATCATTCGGCTCATATATTTAATTGTATTTCCCAAATTTAAATAAGATTCTCCAAACTCACGTTCGTTCATCTGTACTTGAACCTCTTTGATTTTTCTGCCTTTTTTTAACATATATACTAGTGTATCTGGTTCCGGAGGATTATTAGAATCTAATGCATAATCACGTATACACGCTTTATTATATGCTCGAAGACCACTAGTTGGATCTTTTATAGATTTCCCAGTTACCAATTTGACTCCTAGAGAAATTAAACGGCTCCCAATCATTCTAGCAGACCAAGGTTTCTTTTCCGTAACATAACGAGACCCTATGACAATATCATTCCCATTTTCAATTTCATCAATCATGTCCTGAAGATATTTTGCAGAATGTTGTCCATCTCCATCAAACTGAATTGCAACATCGTAATTTTCTTTTAATGCCAATTTAAAGCCCGTCTGAACTGCTCCAAATAATCCTTGATTACAAAATCCATCAATATAATTGTATTCATTTTTCCTAATAACTTCTAAAGTATTATCTTTAGAGCCATCATTAATAATTACATAATTCATTTTAGGAGAATTTAATTTAATATCTTGTACTGTCTTTTCTATATTTAACGCCTCATTATAGGCAGGAACTATAATCAATGTTTTTAAAGTCATGCTTCAATCCTCTATATTCTTAAATCTTAAACATTAAATATATTACCATATATTAAACATTTTAAAATTTTCTCTTTAATTTTTTATCAAACAATAATAATTTTTTTTAGTATTTTCAAATACGACAGTTCCGCCTTTGTTCTCTAATAATTGTTTACTATTCTCATCAAATATAACAATATACTCTAGTTCATAATCGTTTAAATAACTACAAACTAAATCTGTTTCATTTGACTTACCTAAACAAAATGAATTTAATAAAGCTATTTTTTCTTCTGGTATATTTATGCCTTCGCGAGCATGCAATTGTATTCTATTCGAAGACATTAAGAAACCCAGTGAAAATGTCTCATTATCATTATATGTAAAAGATTCAGGACAATATAATGTGTAATTCCCATAGGGTAAAGAATTAAAATAATTACCAATATTAGCAAAAATATCTAGTGTCATACTATTATTCTTACTAAATAATCTAGAAAAATCCCATCCAGCACTTGAAATACCCGATCCTAAATAAGTATAGTCTAAAAAGCGATCTACATGATTTTGAAAAAAGAAACAAATACATAAGATGTAAACAATAGAAATAAAAGATGGTACTGTACGATTGGAGAAGAATTTCAAAAATATTTCTATTACGCATAGACCGGCAATTAATATTAATAAAAACTGAATTGAGGCTACAGTACGATTGATAACAAAAAACATGTTCCCAGACGTTAAAGCCAAAAATTCTTTAAACCACATCGTAGTTACTAATGCGTAGAGAAAAAGAACAAATAAATAAATCATTTTATTTTGTATATTTTTTGAAATTAAAATACAAACTATTATAGGAATTATTCCTAAACGTAATATTACATCAAAATCAAACCACCCTATAATATATGCATTCAACCCTTCAATACAAGCAACAACTGCATCTGGATTTAAAATTTTCGCAATAAATTTTGTAGATAATAAAACTAATAATATGAAAATAATCCCTGCTATCGAGAATAGAATGATTTTTATATTTTTATTCTTGATACTATTATGCAGTGTATATATGCATTTTGTTAACAGAATAAAAATACTATAAACAGCAAATATTTGTAAAAAGATAGTGGAAAAAGACAAGAACGCGACTGATAACATAGCAATTATTAATATTTTTTTTATATCAATCTTTTCTATTAATTCATAAGAGAATATCATTAATGCCGGTACCGATAAAACTCTAACCACTGATCCTCCATAAAATATGGCAGTTTGAAATTGCCACAAATCATAAGAACAGATATGAAAAGATAAATTACCCAATCCATTTTGTAAATATCCAAGCGGTATTAAAAAAATAAAAAAAGGAACTACTGAATACTGAGAATATTGACTTGGAATCAATAAGCTAGATAACTCTTTATATATTAAGACAAAGAATAAATAGTTATGTATTACCATAGTAATTCTGCAGAAAAATATTATATCTATTGAAAAAACAGAAGATAAAAAACTATAACTTAATTCATAAGTATTAAATAATCTTTCAAGTGGTACTGCTGATAAATTAATTAGGAAACCATTATAGTAATTCTCATTTAACAAATGATCTGTCCCTACTAAATTAACCATCTTACCAATATAATAAAAATCATCATAATTTAGTTCATATATTGGTAAATTATTTGCCGAAGAAAACCATGTAAATAAAAAAACAAAAACAAAACACAGCCAATTGTTACACACAAATTGTTTTATAGTTTCTACATTTACATTTTTGTTTCTTTTAAGCCATCTTATAAGTTGCTTACGCCTCAAAATCAAGAAACCCAGATCAATAAAAAGAAAAACAAAACACTGTATGACAAAATAAGAAATCCAACTAATTCTAAAAAATTGTGCCGGAAATCCGACTAAAAAAGTAATAAAGAAAGTCCCGAAAAAACCTAATATCATTTTTTTTGCTAAGCTAGTTTTATAATCAGCAAAAGATATTAATGTATCTCCAATCAAATAGTACTGCGCAAAAATTACTATATAGAATAATATAGATAAAAACCAATTCATCATTTTCCCAATCTTTCTAATCAATATAATGCATATAAACACTATTTATCTGATTTTAAATCAAACGCTTTCCCAGAATATGTAAGGTTTGGATTGTAATAAATGTCACCGTTCTTCAAAATATCTGGCCAACGATTTTTAAATGTTAAAATCTCATTATTGAATCGTTGTACTTTCTCAGGCGTATCCTCTGTACCTCTAGATTTAGATTCATAATGATACAATTCTGCAAAAGGATCATAAACAACCAAATAACCTAATTGACGAATTTTTAAACAGAAATCAATATCATTAAATGCAACTTTCAAATCCTCTGATAATCCGCCTACTCTAGCAAATAAATCTTTTTTTACCATTAGACAAGCAGCAGTCACAGCATTTAAATCCTGAGCACAAATCAATCTTCCAAAATAACCTGGGGCATGTCGCTCTTCTCCGACAAAAGAATGACCAGCAATACCACCTAAACCTACAACAACACCTCCATGTTGAACGGTATCATCATCATATAATAATTTAGCGCCTACAATACCTACATCTTTGCGTTGACAGTAGCTTAACATTTCCGATAAACAATCCGTACCAATCATTTCAGTATCATTATTTAAGAGAAGCAAATATTCCCCTGTCGCAAAACTAGCTCCAAAATTGTTGATAGCTGAATAATTAAATTCTGATTCCCAAAAAACCACATTTATCTTCTCAGATTTTTGAGAAAGATGTTTATAATAATCAAACGTTCGAGCTTGTGTACTATTATTCTCCACAATAATGATTTCATAGTTTTCATAACTCGATGTTAAAATCGAAGAAACGCATTTTTCCAAATCATCAATATGATCTTTATTTGGAATAATAATTGATATTTTAGGGGTATCCAACAGCTCATATTGACAACGGTACAACCCAAGATTTTTCTGCATAGAAACTTTAGCTTTTAATCCAACTCGCTCTAAATGATCTTGAATTGCCTTCTCTCCAGCTTTAAATGCATACAGTTTACTTTCAGGATTAGAAGCTGTAGACTGTGAATGCATTCTCCAATGATACAACACCTTAGGAATATGACATATATCTTCTCTTCTTAATTTTTCTATACAACGTAAAACAAAATCATAATCTTGCGCTCCGTCATACTCCTTATTAAACTTTCCTACAGATTTTATCAATTCTTTCTTTACGACTAAGAAATGACAAATATAATTAACACTTCTCAAATAATCAATATTAAAATCAGGTTTAAAATGAGGTTCTACTAATTCATTTTTATCAGTTAAATATTTATCCTCATCAGAATAAATAAAATCAAATTTCTTTTCCTGAAGTGTTTTTACAACTTCAAAAAGAGCATCTGGGGTTAATAAATCGTCATGATCAAATAATCCAATATATTCGCCAGATGCTAAATCAATGGCTTCATTCATATTAATAGAAATACCATAGTTTTGCGTTAAACGTTTATATTTAATTTTTGGATTATCTAAATATCTTTGAGAAACATGCTTATTTAACTGCTCATTATCGCTTCCATCCGCAATACACAATTCCCAGTTTGAATATGTTTGATCAAGTACGGATTTTACCATCTCGTCAAAAAAGTTTGTTGGTGTATTATAGGCAGCTACAATTAAACTAATTTTAGGAGCATACATAAAATGATGTTCTTTTTGTTGTTGAAGTTCTTCTTTTGATGATCTATAAATTTCGTACCATTCTTGATATGTCATTTGATGAAACTCACCCGTTGACAATCTTCTAAATAACCTTCTGATTCCATTACTTTTTAAATAATGAATACCTTTTTTTATATTTTGAAAGTTGACATTCGAAATTATCTCTGAAGTTATTTTTTTTATACTTTTTTTTGTTTCAATTTTATATTCTTTTCCATTGATTAAAAAATAAATAGAATACTTTTTATTTTCGGTAATTGGGCATCTAAAATAGAAACCGCAACTTGCTTTTTTAGAATCTAAAAAATATAACTCTGCCACGTCCGGACGATAAGCCCACTGAACGGTAGGTTTAATGATTTTATTTGAACTATTATCTTTCACTATTATTTCAATAAGGGAATCTACTAAAGAAAAAGCCCATCCAGAGACAATCATCTCATTCTCCGGAAATGAAATAGTATCAATACTATGAACAAATGGTTCATCCTTTGCTAATCTATTTAACTGATTCTTATTAAGTTCTGCGATTTTATATATCCCGCATAATGACTTAGCCTCTAAACAGATTCCTTGAGATATAGAACCCAAAGAGTCAACAGCTATAGAAAAACCAATATCTTTTTTAGTAGAAGAAATCTTATAATACAACAATACATCTTCTCGATTTTGTCTAAATAGTTTTATCGGTACTTCATTCCCATCAATTTTTAAAGAATAATCAATGGAGACATTTTCATCAGTGACACACCATCCACCAATATAAAAAGATTTTTTCTCTGGTATTGCCTTGTAATCTATTCTTTCTACACATGAATGATAGCTCATATTGTCTCCTCTCGTTATAATTCTTCTGCAAATCCCTTCTCTAATTTTTTGAAGATTTTATATCCAATGATCAATACAATCAAAGAAAAAATAATGACAATAATCATTTGTACTGCATTTGGCCAAACATGATACATAAAGATATCTCGATATGCATTCACTAGTAACGTTACTGGGTTCCATGATACAAGAGTATACAGAATCCCAGAACCTTTGAGTAAATCTAAATTATATAATATCGGTGTTGCATAAAACCCCATGTTCAATACAAAATTAACGATATATTCCGTATCTTGAACATATACTTCTATTGCGCTAAGAATCAAGCTGATTCCTAAACTTAAAATCATCTGAATAACCGCAATCAATGGAAGAAGTATTAAATGATATGAAATTCCTTCACCTGTCCCCACACAAAAAATCACCACGATGATACAAGAAATAAAAAAATTGATCAAGCCGCTCAAGGCTTGTGAAATCAGCGGTATTTCTCGTGGAAAATACACCTTTTTTATAATTCCTGCATTTACTATCATTGAAGTTGTACCTTGATTGATAACAGTCGTAAAGAAAGTCCAAGGTATTATCCCAGTCACCAAATAGCACAAATAATTATCGACTGCTCCTGCTCTTCCCATTAAAAAAGGAAAGACAATCCAGTATACTACAACTTGTAATAGTGGATTTAAAAATGACCATAAAATACCTAAAAAAGAACCTTTGTATTTACCTCTTATATCTTTTTTTATATTTGTTTTTAATAATTCTCGATAATTATATATATCTTTCCACACTTGCATGATTATCACTTTCTATCTTTATGCTTCTAATGTAAAATCGATTTCTTTTGATTCCATCAGTTGCCCCTCTGAACCATAACAAGAAACCGTAAATTTATAATTTCCTTCCTTCATTTCAGACAGATCTAATTCTTTTTTCCAACCTAAAGTATTAGGATCCAAAGAACCTGGAAATTGTTCATAATATACATCATATACATCGGGTCTTGGTTCATGTTCAACATTCCCAATCTCTTCTTGGTTTAAAAACAATTTTAATTTTGCTTTCGATTCGTCTGTTACCAACCATCCTCTTAACAGATACTTTTTAGAAGTTTTTGATATTTTTGCTAAATCTCTTGGACTATCGATATTAATAATTGCTTTCGATTGATACTCTCCTGTTTCTTTTTGCTTTCGAATTAATTCCTTATGGTCAATCGCACTCTGCTTCAGATATTCATCAATTACATAAGCAGGATCGCCATCTAATTTAAATTCACCTTTATAGATCCAGATTGCTCGATGACATAGTTCTTTAACAACCCCTAAACTATGCGTAACGATAACGATTGTTTTCCCTGAATCTCTAAGTTCTTCCAGTTTCGCATAACACTTTTCCTGAAAATGCTGGTCCCCAACTGCTAAGATCTCATCAATCAATAAAATATCCGCATCAACATTGATCGCTACAGAAAAAGCCAACCGCATATACATTCCTGATGAATATGTCCGGATGGGATTATCAATAAACTCTCCTAATTCCGAAAAATCAATAATATCCTGGATTCTTCCTTCAATTTCCTTTCGAGTCAAGCCAAAAATAGATGCATTAAAATAGATGTTTTCTCGTCCGGTGAAATCCTGATGAAAACCAGCTCCTAATTCCAAAAGAGAAGTTAATTTTCCATTTGTCTGAACGGTTCCACTATTCGGATAGATGATCTTTGTCATTAGTTTTAAAAGGGTTGATTTCCCTGAACCATTGGTTCCAATCAAAGCAACAGTTTCACCCTTTTTTATATTTAAACTGATATTTTTTAAAACTTCGTGAATCTCTGATTTTCTCTTGGTCCATATTAATAATCTATCTTTTAAAGTATGTGCTTTGTCATACTGAACTTTAAAACTTTTATAAAGATTTCGTACTTCAATCGCATTTTCTTTATTCACAAGACCACCTCGCAAAACAAATATATTCTAACACATATCTCAGTTTAAAAAAGACCTGGTCATCAAACCAGTCTAAATTTACGTAAAATACAGAAAATAATATCCATAATTCGCGCTTTTAATGGTTTTAAATCCTTGTAATATGGATTTAAATTTTGAAGTCCTATGGAAATTGGTTTTCCTTTCTCTAAATAATCTAAATGATCTTTATAGAAAACTCGCATCGAATCATATTTTGGCAAACTTTCATAATATTTCGGATAGATTTCTTTTATAGCTGTCAATGAATCATATCGTTCTTGCGCAAAGGCGGCACGAATATCATAATCAAAAATTCGTTGTAACTTTTGCCGAATTGTTGGCTTTTGATCATCTGGCAATCCTATCGTATTTTTTTCATGGATTCGATAAGAGAATAAAGGTTTGTTATAGAAATACATTCCCTGTTCTGCGGATGCGATAATATTAAGAACCCAATCGTGAGGAAGTGTATCTATAAATTTCTCTTCAAATGTATTTCTAAGTTTTTTGGTAATGACCATAGAACACCCTTGAAAATAATTGTGGAAAACAAATTCATCTAATGTCATTTCAATAAGTTCGTTTTCTTTTACTGGTTTTAATAAAAGATTGTTATTTGAACGTCCGGCAATCAGTTTGACTTCTACGGGTTGATCATTTTGATCGATCACTCGAAAAGAAGATGCCAAAGAGGATATTTCCGGATGATCTTTGATCATAGAAATCATTTCCTTTACTTTGTCAACATCCCATATGTCATCTTGATCACAAAGAAAAATATAATCTCCTTTGCATTTCGATAAAGCTTTTTTAAAATTTAATTTATATCCCAAATTCTTGGTGTTTTGAAAAAACTTGATTCGAGAATCTATTTCTCGATATTGTTTGATTATCGATGCCGTTTGATCGGTAGAGCAATCATCTACGATAACTATTTCTTCTACGGGCAAAGATTGATGCAAAATGGAATCTAATTGTTCTTGAAGATATTGTTCTCCATTGTAAGTCGCCATTGCGACCGATATCATCAAGTTCTCCATATTGCCTCCTATTTCAACGTCCATAATATAGAAATATCTTTATAATAAATAATATGTCTCATGATTCTTCGAATCATAACATAATGATAGATGAGTCTGGAAATAAATCCTTGATTATAGAAAATCTTTACATCTTTTTTTAAGATTCTTAATCTTTTTCTGGCATTTTCTTTAGAATCTGTCACTGCCGAAAAAGACTGCTCCAAAACAATATCCACCACTTGGATCTTAGTATTTTTATGTCTCATATCTCGCATAAAAGAATGATCTACATAATCTAAAAACATTCGCGGATCATAACGATAATTATTAAAAATCGACAACTGAATAACCATTCCACTATTGATTCCGCAGATGTTTTGAGGTGTCAATTCCTCTAGTCCCTGGATTCTATGACAATACCCATGTTTGCTCATCTTACTAGGGGAAAGAATTCCTAATGAGTCTTTGACAATGGGTAAATAGATATGTTTTTTGCTCTTTTCTATTTCTTCATTGATTGTCTTAACAAAATCAGAAGGAATATTTGTATCATCATCAAATAAAACAAGATAATCATCAGAATCTACTTGTTGAGAGAAAATCCAATCTAACGCTTTGTTATAAGCTTGTGACAACCCTTTGTTGCCTTCCATAGAAATATAAATATGTTGATCCTGCTTTACCATTTTTTGGTTAAATTCAAGATATTGACTTTCTGTACTGTTATCCACAACCAAAAGAACCAGATCTTGTTGTGAGAGCGAATGGTAGGAGTTCGATTCACTGATTTTTTTATTGTATATCACTAAGATTCCATATTTAATAATCATACTTACTCCATTGTTTTCCCATCTTTGATCAACTTATACTGTTTATACTTCTCAATCTCTTGAAACAAATCTTTGCGCCATTTGATCATTTGACGAATACCAGAATGTTTCATATCCGTTTTATTCTGTTCATGGCGGCGATATAATAAGTAAACTTCAGGAATTAAAACATTTTTCCCTTCTAATTCTCCAATTAATCCGATCCATTGATCATGCATAGGAATTTTCTTTGGAAAAGGAATCACACAATCCTTTAAACTACTTTTAAATGCCATGCAACAACCAATATAACTATTTTTTAGTATATTTTCTTTAATTCCTAGCCTTACATGTCGATAAGCAAAATATGACGATTCTTTAACTTCCATGTTTTCATCTACGATGGAAGCATCATGCATTACCACTTGTACATCAGGATCTTCAAACTCTTTTAAAACTCGTTCTACTTTTCCAGGCAACCAAAAATCATCTTGATCCGCAAGAAAAATAATCTCGTTTTGCGTATATGCAATCGCATTTTCAAAATTCTTGATTACACCTTTACTAGGACCTGTGATCAAATGAATTCTCGAATCTTTTTTTGCATATTCTAAAACAATCTCTTCTGTTTGATCTGTAGAGAAATCCATAGAAACAACTAATTCATCCGTAGGATACAGTTGATTTAAAATTGATTCTATCTGATCAGCTATATATTTTTGCCCGTTATAAGCGGCCATTGCAACTGAAATTGATTTTCTTTTCACGCTAACACCCCAAATTATCTTTTATTTTATCATAGATTCTATTTGGTTTATTTCATTAAAAAAAGATTGCTTTGTAAAATATCTCAAATAAAGAGATTTGATATTTTCTCTCTGATTGTAGTTTTCCTGGATGGTTTGGTTACAAATCACTTTTGCCATTTGATGGATTTGATCATGCGGGACATGGAAGCCAATATTTTCTTTCTCGCAAAAATCTTTAGTATCTCCAGGGATCGTATTGATGATCGGTAACTGGCCACACATATAATCTAATGATTTCATGGTTAGACCCACGACAACATTTTCCTTCATCACATTGAGTCCAAAATGACATTGATCAAAGATTCTTTGTTTTTCTTGTTGATCAAAGATCTTATGATGATCAATCACTTCTACACCCTTGCTCTTCACATTTTGAACCAATTCGTCCTTCGATTCTCCGTCGCCAATCAAGTGCAGTTTTACCTTTTTGTATTCTGTACACGCTGCACACAAACTGGCAATAAATTGAATATCAATAATATTGTTCATGGATCCCAAATAACAAAACGAGATTTCATGGTCTTTTAAATCCAGTTTTGCTTGTAAAGGCATTTCTTGCCGAGCCCAATACAGCGTATGGAATTTAGGATTGTCTTCTTGATTTAGGACTTCTTGAAATAAATCACATTCTGTATAAACAAGATCCGCAATGTTTAAATATCGATCTCTGGTATTTTTCCAGACAGTAAACGGAAAATGATCTTTCCATCTCGAAATAGGCATCGTTTCTGGCCACAGATCAATAATATCGAAGATCAGTTGTGTTTGCGGATGTTTCTTTTTATAGATTGACATCGTCTTAGCTAAAGAATTACACGGAATCAATACATGCAGCCGATCAAAAGTTTGTGAATGGATTTTTCGAAGAACATCTTTAGAAAAATGAATATGCGATCGTATCCGTGCGAATGAAAGATTTTTTTGATAAGGCAACGTCGGAATTTGAAGGGTCACTGGACTTTGCATAGGAATCTTCACTTTTTTTCGATGCGAAAAATCCGAAGAATAAACTTCCACACTCGCCCCTTTTTCTTCATAATACTCTTTTAATAAAGAAACTCTGTCAAAATACGTATCAAAAGCACAAACAATTCCTACTTTCATAGAGTTCCTCCGCTTTCCGTAATATGAATGCTCTCTTCCAGATAGTATTTTGTATAACCTAGATCAAAAAAAGACAAAGAAGGATCTATAATCAGATTTCCAAATACTTTATTCACAACCGTTTGTTTTTTCATCGCTTTTAAAAGCGGATTCAATAAAGAAACAAAATGAACCGTATGTCCATGTTCCTTTGCGATCAAGGCAATCAGATCTTTTGTCTGTGCGGTTTTTTCATTTTGAGGAAGAAAGACTCCTTCCAACTCTTGATCGATCACTTTTTGGATAAACTGGACTAAATTGCCCACAAATAACATGCTTCTTTCGTTTTTAAGGGTGGGAAAGACAGGTGTTTTTCTCGCAAACTTTGCCAACAAAGGATAATTTCCTTTAGAATTCGGTCCATAGATCATAGGCGGTCGTAAAATCACGACTTTCATATCCGAATCGATAGAACGAATCTTGATTTCTGCTTGTTTTTTGGAATCACCATAAAAATTATCGGGCGTTAAAGGCGTATTCTTGGTAATCGTTCGCTTGCGGCCGATTTCCCCGCTGCCATAGACTATGATCGAGCTCATGAAGATAAACTGTTTTACGCCTTCCTGGCTTGCCTTGAATGCGGTCTGATAAGCTAACTTTGTATTGATCTGATAATAGAAATCTCTTTGACTTTCATCGGGTGTCGAATGAGCCAGCCCTGCCACATGATAAACCACGTCATATCCCGCAAAAGAAAAATCTGTCCACTTTGGATCGGTCATATCTAATTCCGTTACTTGATAAGCTTGCGGATCCTTTTCCAGCTCTCTTTTTACAAAGCCGCCTAAATAACTGTTCTTCCCTGTGATCAGAACTTTCTTCATTTCGGGTCTCCTTTATGCATCTCGCCCGTACCGCCTTCTACAACACCATCATGCTTTAAAACAGAAGTGATGGTCATGAAAAAACATTTACA
>NZ_CALVBG010000105.1 GCF_944325745.1 uncultured Faecalicoccus sp.
AATTTGTCACGAACATCAGATTCCTCAATACCTGGAAAATTCATTATTTCATTTTTATCAGATATGATTTTGATAGTATCTTCTATTTTTTTCATCTTTTCAATCATTTCTTTTTCACTATTTGCATACCCTAAGACACGTACAGTTATTTGAGCCAATAATCCTTTCATATCTTCTGTTATTGTTTCACCAGGTAAATGGGCGACAACAACGTCTAGAACACCTGGAATAGTTCTTGCTTCATTTAAGCCCTCAATCGACTCGATTTTTCCAGGTTTTGCTAATATCGAAACATTGTAGCCATACTTATTGAAATATGGATTGCTCAAAGTATCCAAATCAAGATTAGTCATTTCTCCAGTTAGGGCGTGATTAATCAACATTTCTAAAGGATCGTAACCACTAATAGCTGACAATAGTTTATATTCTAATGACCCAGTAAGTCTAAAACCTATATCATAGACAACGCAAGTATTGTCTTCCACTTTACATTGCATAAACATCATTCCATCTTGAACCTCCAATTCAGAAAAAAGTTTCTTGCAGTTAGGAACTATATTTTTCATATATGAAGGTAATACGGACGCTGGGAAAGTATATCCAACCGGTAATGGTAATACATCACCCTGATTCGCTTTGATATGTCGATTTCCTAAAGCACTAATATAATACTTTCCTTTATTAAATATCCAAAATACAGTGGTTTCTTCAGCATCCACATATCTTTCTACAATCATTTTTCCAGATTTTGAATATTTGGCAGCCTTATTCATTGCTGTTTTTAATTCAATTTTATCTTTACATATCGATATCCCTCTAGAACCACTGCCATCTGCCGGTTTTACTAATACAGGAAATTTAATATTTTCTACATCTTGTTCAAAAGAGTCTAAACTAATAGAATAATCTTCAATAGTTGGGATATCATATTTTTTTAATAAAGATTTATATCTATCTTTATTCGAAAATATCTCAAACTGTTCTTTTGTACCATAACAAGGTAAGCCTGCTTTTTTACATATATCGGCGTAATATGGCAATAACATATCACTAAATCCTGTAATAACACCATCAATATGGTTTTCGTTAATTATTTTTACAACTGCATCAACATCTAAAACACTAACAAGATATGTTTCGTCCGCAATTTGTTTTCCCGGAGAGTGTTCTGTGTCATTATAATCCGCGACAGCAACTTTTACTCCCATTTCTTTAGCTTTCAGAATAATATCGCAAGAAATTCTAGTTCCTCCTAATACCAAAAGCTTCTTATTATTTAGAATTTGATTCATGGTATCAACTTCCTTTCTTTATTGAATTGTTCAATTAATTGAATTATATAATCCATATCATTAGTTGTATATCTTTGATCGCAAGGTAATGGAACAATATTCAATGCGTATTCATAAGATATAGAAGCCTTCGGCACTCTGTCGAACACGTCCGGCCATAACGTAGGAACATAAACTTTCCTGCTTATTAGAAATTGTTTCAATTTTTGGCCTTCTTTACAGTAATATGGATACATATACGGTCCTTTAGGAACAAGTAAGTTTAATCTATTCTCTTTTGATAAAGAGCTATGAAGGTGCAAAAAGTTATGATTACGAATTTCTATTATTCTATTATAATCTATTGACTTTAATATATTGTGAGTTAGCTTTGACATTGCTTTTAAGCATTCTTTATCAAATACATCATTATTATCTGCTGCTAGCTTATAGAAAGTTGATGCTGATAACTCAAATCTTCCTAATACAAACTCCATTCTTTCATACGACAAATCAATAGGCAATTCATCCTCTAAGACTTTATCAGTATAGAGATATCCTCCATCAGCTACTCCAAAATATTTCCTACATGTGTATAGAGTATCGGTATTGGAGATCGGAATTTGGAAAAACGATTGAGCATTGTCAACAATGATGTTAGTATATTTTTCTTTTAACACATTCAACTTGTGATTAGATAATTGTCCAAAATAATTTACTATATATAAGTATTCATGATCAAATAAAGTATCTTCAAATATGGGCATAAATTCATTATCTATTTCATAGTAACTGATTGAGCAATTATTTTTTTTGCAGGTTGTTTCTATACAAGAACACAAGTAACTTGGCAAATATAGTTTAGTTATTTTTTTTGCTTTGATTAAATATTCTAGACAGTGTCTTCCACTATTCAATGCCACAGCAGATTGGTGATATTCTGGATGAATTCCATACTCTAATTCAAAATAACCACCTAGTTCCTTCATATTATTTATTCCCTCCTATATCAAATAGTCATCAATTCTTAAAAAATGATATCCCATTTTATCCCAAACTATTTTTGGCCTTCACTAGAATTATATATTTCATCTATATAGTTTTGAGGAACTCCATCCAGATCAATTGCTACTCCTTCTAACGAATAACCCATAAAAATACCTCTTGTTGCATTAGAACGCATGTTGGAACTTTTTCTATCTAATGCATACTGTATCAACTTTATACACATTAAACAATCTACAAAAAAACTTACGTTTTCAACGTACCACACATCATTCTCAAATTGATTTTGCCAATTCCACTTATTATCTATTTTATATCTTGGAGGGCATTCCAATCCTGGCTTTACATCTAATCGATGTATGTGACGAGCATTGTAACGAATAACATATTCTTCTGGTAAAGGTCTTGGCCCTATTAAAGACATATCGCCTTTAAAAACCGCCCAAAAATTTAACAATTCATCTAAGGAAGTTTTTCTCACTACTTTCCCCCATTTAGTTACTCTTTCCGATGCAGGCAGTAAATCGCCATTTTTATCTATATTATTATTCATATTTCTAAATTTAATAATTTCAAAAGCTTCTCCATTTTTACCTATTCTATTCTGCTTGAAAAAAATCGGTCTTCCCACATCAAAAAAAGTAACTATACCAATAACTAAATTTATCGGGAAAGTAATAATCAACGCAAGAAAAGAAAAAAGTATATCTAATATTCTTTTCCCATAATTGGAATAAAACGAATCTTTAGGCCTGACTTCTTTCAGTGTTTTGTTAATCTCTGGCAATCGATCTTTAGCTAATTTTTCAGCTAATTTCCATCTCATATCTTTTGTTAAATAACTTCTAGGAACATTTTTCATTTCGCTTCTTTTGTCTCCTTACATCATAAAAAAACAGTGCATTGTTTTGCACGTTTTTTTATTTAAGAATTATTTTAGATATAGTTTTTACTTCATCTAATGTCAAATCTTCATATAATGGCAAAGTTAATATATTCATTGAAACATCATGTGCAACTGGTGTATCTAGAGAGAACATATCTTTATAACATGTCATTTCGTTGATTGCAGGATAGAAATACTTTCTTGTATAAATGTTATGCTCTTTTAACAAATTAAAAATATCATCTCTGCTTTTTCCGAATACTTTTTTATCAATATATAATGGATAATATGCGTAATTAGAAGTTACGTTTTCTTGCGTAGTTTGGATCTTTAACCCTGGTACTCCTTTAAAGTAGAAATCATAAGTTTCAACAACAGCTTTTCGTTTCTGTATACATTCTTCAATCCGCCGCAAGTTACAAATACCCATGGCTGCTCTGAATTCATCTAACTTTGCATTTCCACCGATACCTAACACATCGTCTTGTCCGGAAATACCAAAATTCTTTAGTTCATGAAGCTTCTGTGCATACTTCTTATCTTTAAATGCAACTGCTCCACCCTCGATAGTATTAAAAACTTTTGTAGCATGAAAGCTGAACATAGAAGCATCTCCAAAATTTCCAATTCCAACGCCTTTATATTTGATGCCAAATGCATGAGCCGCATCATAGATAACAATTAAATTATGCTTCTTTGCAATTCGATCAATGGCCTCAACATCACAAATATTTCCATATACATGTACGGGAATAATCGCAACAGTCTTCTCAGTAATCAACGCTTCTATTTTATCCGGATCCATAGTATAGTCATCCGGTTTAATATCACAGAAAACAGGTTTCAACCCATTCCTGGTTATGGCATGTGTCGTAGAAACAAAAGTAAATGGAGTAGTAATAACATCTCCGCCTTTTTCTCTTAATCCAAGAGCCTGTATTGCCATTTCTAAAGCCATATGCCCATTTACAAACAAGGAAAGCTCTGGAACTTCTAAATAGTTTATTAACTGCTTTTGAAACTTCTTATAAATTGGGCCCATATTCGTCATATGGTGACTTTCAAAAATTGGACGTATCTCTTCAATATAATCTTCTATCTTAGGCATTGAAGAACGAGTTACATAAATCTTTTTGGATACCATTTTCATACTCTCCTACACAAAATAAATAATCTTTATATCTAATTAATATATTGTTTTAACATATTGCTTCATAATAATATGATTACGCTAAAATCAAGGGTTTTTGATTGTTTAAAATACTGCTTCCTTATTCTTAGTTGATAATCAAAATTCAAATATATAGATTTTGTACATTTATTTACCCAGAAACAGAAACTTCTTCCACTGAAGCTGCCGATTCATCATTCATAACAGCATTAATTTTAGCTTTTGCTGTTTCTACAGTATTTTGATCTGGAATCATTACATAAGCGGCATTACCTAACTCGGCACACATTTCTGTAGATCCAGTTCCATCTAAAGAGTATTGTACAAAAGTCCAATTAGGAGAATTACTAATTTGATACTGAATCAATTTTTGAATTTCTTCAGTACTCATATTTGTTTCAAACGCTCCTCCTAAAGCATTCATTAAACTAGAATAATTTGTAATTATTGAAGGAGAAGTTACTTTATCAATAATACCCATGATAACTTGCTGCTGATTCTTTACACGTTGACGATCCCCTTCTTGATATGCATAACGTTCACGTGCATAACCTAGAGCCAGTTCTCCATCTAAATGATTGACACCTTCTGTGACTCCTCGACCACCACCATGTCTTAAAACCGGAACAGCGTATCCAGGTTCAACAGTCACATCAATTCCTCCAACAGCATCCACAATTTCTACAAGGCTTGAGAAATTAACACGGAAATTGTAGTTAATTTCAATTCCTAGCAAATTTTCTAAAGTAGCTTGTGTTGTTTCTACACCATGCACTCCAGTATGAGTTAATTTATCCATGGCACCAACTTGGCAACCAAAGGATGGATCACATTCTGTTTCTACATAATAGTCTCTAGGAATGCTTGTCAAAAGAATGATTCCTGTCTGTGGATTTACTGTTACGATCATATTGACATCAGATCTAGATACAGTACTTAAATCTCCATATGTATCATTTCCACTAATCAAGATATTGAATGCATGAGAAGTAATATCATCTACAGATTTCGCCGTATTTTCTACACGATCTGTATAATAAACTGTTTCATGTAAAACACGGGTTTTAGAACCAAAATCAGAATAATCTTCAATTTCTTCAACAGTTCCACGGTATGTTTCATTTAATACGATAGCTTGTACATCCCCGTCATACAAAGCTTTGACTTCAGCCTGAATACTATCATACTTTTCGTTTTGAACACTTACTCCTTCTGAATCAATATCATCTAGGCTCTGTTCTGTACCATATGTATCAATTGATTTTAATGTACCGATCTTTTCACCGGCAATGTCCTTTAATTTTTCATATTTACTATCATCCAAAACAATTAACGAGACAGTATTTTTAATATCACCTTCGCTTGTTGTGATATTGTTTAATAAAGAATTCGCCTGATACATGTAGAATCCACCAAGGGCAAATACAACAGTTACAACGATTGTCAAAATTGAAAATAAGATTTTAGATATAATTTTCTTTGCACTAAAAATCAATAATAAAATCAATATGGCATCAATCAAAATAAAAATGACAATCACCATAACGGTTAACATTGGTGTTAACACGTTCATGGAATAGATTTCAAAAATAGTAAAGAAAGAAATCAAAACCAGAAGAATAGATAAAATAATAGAAAAAATTCTATATCCTTTGTTGACTGGTTTTTTTCGGTTAACTTTTTTCATAACTAAACCTCATTTCTGTTTCCATCTTTATAATTAAATCATAATGCATTGTTTTAGGCAAATTTAAAAGGTGTGACAAACAATGCCACACCCATATTTTTATACTTAGTTTAAAGCACTTTTAGCTTCTTCGCAGATTTTGGCAAATCCTTGTTCATCATGGATAGCCATTTCAGACAACATTTTGCGATTGATCTGGATGTTTGCTAATTTAAGACCGTGCATCAAACGAGAATAAGAAAGATCATGCATACGAGCAGCTGCATTGATACGAGTGATCCACAACTTACGCATGTTTCCTTTCAATTTACGACGGTCATTGTATGCATACTTGAACGAATGCATTACCTGCTCATTAGCAGTTTTATATAATGTGTGTTTTGAACCAAAGTATCCCTTAGCCAGTTTTAAGACTCTTTTTCTTCTAGCACGTGATACAGTTCCACCTTTAACTCTTGCCATACTTTATTCCTCCCTTATTTCACTAACATTTCTTTGATACGTTTGTAGTCAGTTGGATGTACCGTAGATGGTTTTGCCAAATGACGACGCTGTTTCTTAGTCTTTCCATGGAAACGGTGAGAAGTGTAAGCATGGCTTCTCTTTAATTTCCCTGAACCAGTTTTCTTAACACGTTTTGCCAAACCTCTGTGGCTCTTCATTTTAGGCATAGTCTATTCCTCCTTATTTTTTCTTAGGTGCAAGCACCGTTGACATCGTATTTCCTTCAAGTGAAGGTTTTTTCTCAACTGTCGCAATGTCACTCATCTTTTCCAGGAATTGATTCATAATTTCTTTTCCCACTTCCTGACGAGAGATCATACGACCACGGAATCGCATATCAATTTTGACCTTCATTCCAGCACCAATCCACTTCTGAGCATGTTTCAGCTTCGTTTCAAAATCATGCGTATCGATAATAGGCGACAGACGCAAAGCCTTGATTTCCACAACATGTTGTTTACGTTTTGCTTCCTTAGCTTTCTTCTGCTGCTCAAAATGATAACGTCCATAATCCAGGATCTTGCATACTGCCGGTCTTGCCTTCGGGGCAACACACAACAAGTCTAAATTCTGACTATATGCTTTCTCCAACGCATCCCTTTTTGACATAACACCCAATTGATCACCGTTTGCATCAATAACTAAAACTTCTTTGAAGGGGATCTTTTCGTTAAACAAATCCGTATTAACGTTGTTTGGGGCCACTTTCCGATTATTGATATTCGACACCTACCTTTTCTCTATAAAAAAATGGGCACACAAAGTACCCATTTAAAAAGACAAATTCATAACGAACTGGCTCTTGACCTATGCATCCAAATGCATCAGGTGAGAAGGGGTACTTCACTCTTTCCATTTCTTTGCTTGTAAATAATAACAGACCTTTTCTTGAAAGTAAAGGATTATTTGTTGTAATTACAACAATTAGAAGACTAAAAAATTTAAACCAAATCTGAATATAAGTCTTCGTTATAGATTCCTTGTTCAATCAGGTTTCTAAAACTATCCATAACAGCCGGTTTATCTTCTTTATAAGTAACACCAAACCATTTATCATGCGTTTCCAATACCTTTACTGTACATTGATTCTCTTCCAATAAATGACCAATCAATGTAGGAAGCAAATACTCTGCCTTTAATGGATTGGATGCAACGTCTTTCTCAAAGAATTGGATGAAGTTTCTTTCTAAGACTTCAATAAATGCCGGATCTTGTCCTTCTTTTGCCGGGAATCCCCAGAAATTCATAGAGACATAAGAATTCGGATCCAACTCTACCCCATCTGCTTCTACTTTGTTTCCATCCACTTTTACAATATTAGAAGTTTCTACTACATCCACGATATGCGTATGTCCCTCTTGCACTTTACATACACCACGAGTCACACCACCATTATCTGATAATGTGTTTTTTAAAATAAAGCCCGCCATTGCATAGGCATTATCTTCATGGTCTAATACCAACCAATCATGTAATTGTCGAAAAGCCTCTTTGCCATAATAATCATCCGCATTGATGACCGCAAACGGTTCATGAAGAAATTCTTTGGCAGCCAATACCGCCTGCCCTGTTCCCCACGGTTTTGTTCTTCCATTTGGAACCACATATCCTTCTGGCACATTGTTCAGATCCTGAAACGCATATTCGATAGATACATTTTGTTTTTGAGCCATCATTTCGATACGATTTCCAATCCGTTCTCTAAAGTCATCTTCAATATCTTTTCGAATCACAAAAACGATTTTATTAAATCCAGCCTGAATCGCATCATGGATCGAATAATCCATAATGATCTCATCATGAAGCCCTACGGGTTCCAGTTGTTTGATTCCTCCGCCAAATCG
>NZ_CALVBG010000106.1 GCF_944325745.1 uncultured Faecalicoccus sp.
TCATGGATCGAATAATCCATAATGATCTCATCATGAAGCCCTACGGGTTCCAGTTGTTTGATTCCTCCGCCAAATCGGCTTCCAATTCCAGCGGCCATAATCACAAGCGTCGTATTTCTCATAAAATCCATTCCTTTCAAAATAGTCTTAAACACATTAAAAAAGCAGATATCACTGCTTTTTGATTCTATCACGTCCAATTATAAAAATCATTATAATTATAGATATATCTTTATTCTTTCAAAAGAGCACCCTTTTCTACGTAATTCAACTTTTGAATCATTAAATAGAACAACTTCTTTTCTCCGTACATAATGATATTATTCTTTGAAAACTCCTCCTATCTATACATTAAGCCTTATTTGACATTTGAATATGTTCTTGAATAGCTTTTGCTGCATTATTTATTCTCTCTTTCACTTCTGGTAAAGCATAATGAGCAAAGAAGAAATACACATTATCTAAAGAGTATGGATCATTTTTGTTTTTGAACACGACGATACAATCCAAAGGTCTGTTTCGGCCGGTTGATAATTTAACAGATTCATAATCTTTATATTCATACCTTATAGTCCCTTGCGGAATCATTTTTGAAAGCGTATTTGAGTTGAATCCATCAACTTTTAAATCTTTTTGTAACATTCCAGAAACTGTATCCATTAACGTTTTTCTAAAAAAATCATCAGTCTTTATTTCAAAATGATCCTTATAAATAAACATCTGTTGCGAAACTCCGTAAACAGATTGAATAAAACCAAGATCTATATAATCATCAAACAAACGAACTAAATTCATTGTTACTTGTTTGGGAAATCTCAACTCTTGAGAAACTTTTTCTACATCATCTCTCATCATTTTCAGCTCATCAACAGAAGAAAAGATAAATTTTTTCCATCGGTTAAATTTCAACTGAGTAATACATCTCTGACAAAATGTCATACCGTTAATTTTCGTAGTATTTAAAACAAGTCTATGGCATCCGCCACACATAACCATGTCGTCAATGTTCATTGTTCTATCATCCTTTTCATTCATTATAAAGAATAGATCTCCAGAGTTAATTTGAAGATTTTGATAATAAATCGCCATGAACAAAATACTGAATCGCATCTGGATCCAATTGAGCTACAGCTTCTAAGAAATTTTTATTCTCTGTACACATTAATTTCTTACTCACTCGAAAACATACTCGACTAGTAAAACACGTTAAGTATGTCAATATAAAGATAGGTGACTCCAGAAGCGTCTCACTGCAGTAATACAAAATTTCGTCAAAGAATAATCGAGCAGACAATACAAACTCGCGATCATTCAAGAGATCTTCTGGAACAAATTTTATCATTTTATGATTAGCTCGAATTGTCTCGAGCCAGAAAGTAATATTATTCGCAAATTTTCGACTATAGACCAAAGCAGGAATTTCTTTTTTTGCACAATCAATATAAAACTGAAAAGAAGGTCTTGTCACGCTAGAGATATAATGATCGATAGAATGAATCAACAATTCTGTCTTTTTGCCTCTATTCTTAATGGAAAAATCCACCATCTGAAGGATATATGGCTTTAACCAATTTTCCTGATCATTGTAACTTTTATTTTCTAGATCAATCAATGCACTATATGTAAGAAATTCATATTCATCTTCATCTAGAATATGTGCTAGAGGAATATAATCCTCATCCGATAAAATATGAAATTGAGTCTTTAACAATTCTTTCAACGTTTCATTTGGTGTTTTCTTCATCAATTGATAATGCATATGAGGAAACGGAAGATAATATTTTTTTAAAACTTCATTCCCTTCATCCGTTAATAAAAGATATTCAACATTGTCCTGATAATAATGGAATTTAAAAATATCACTCTTTTCCAAATATTGTTCTAAATCAGAAGGAAACATACTTTGGTCAACGTAACAATGATATTCTTGAACCAAGTGAATGATAAACCCGTCCATAGAAAGAATTTCTTTAACTTCATCATCTCCATACAATAACAATGCTTTCAACATATATCGATCAACACTGCACGCATATTCTATAATTTCTACGTTGTGTAAAAATTGAACATTCGTAAAAAGTAAGTATGGATATTCCTGAATTATTTCCTTCACATATTTATCATGAATAAAAATAATATCTCTATCATATAAATGAGTAATTGTGCTCACTAAATCAAAAGGAATATATTCTAATCGATTATTTTCGGATTCACAAAACATTTGAAATTTAGAAAATTCTTTAAAGTATTCTCCTTTAAAACTGGATGTAAGATCTAACATAGTGGTTTCTCCTTTTCTAACTGAATTATAGTAGACGTGATGCACCAAAATTGTCTCATAAAATATATTAAAGCTATCCCTATACATCTTTATCATCTATACTAAAAGTAAGGAGTCTTTATGAACACTAAAAAGAAATTATTGCCCATTTATATTTTGAAAATTCTTCACAAATATTCTGCTGAAAACCACAAATTGACACAAAGTGAAATTATCTCTTATCTTCAAAATGAATATGACTTGATTGTTGAAAGAAAAGCCGTTTCCAGAAATCTTTCCATTCTTGAACAGTCTGGATATGATATCATCACCACTAAAAACGGAACCTATCTAAATGAACGAGAATTTACAACGAGTGAATTGCAGTTGTTGATTGATGGAATCATGTCTAGTCGCTATATCAATGAACCACATTCTCGCGAGTTAGTTGAAAAACTATCCAAATTATCAAGCAAATATTTCATACCTCATATCAAGAATATCTATGCGCTCAAAGATTTCAGTAAGACAGATAATCTAGAATTGTTTTTGAATATTGAGATAATCGATGAAGCTATTGATCAAGAGAAAATAATTTCTGTTACATACAATAAATACGGTCTAGACAAAAAGATGCATCCATCCTCTACAATGATCCTTAGCCCTTATCAGTTTATAATCCATAATCAACGATATTTTCTCATGGCCTATAATGAGAAATATCAAAACATGGGATTCTATCGTCTAGATCATATAACAAACACAGCGATTAAAAATAAACGAAGAACTGATATTCATTCCATCCCAGGATATACTCATGGGATCAATTATAAAGACCTTGCCCAATCAAGACCCTATATGTTCTCTGACAAAACCATACAAGTTCGTTTCTTAACCGAAGAGTGGATGGTTGATCAGATCATTGATTGGTTTGGAAAAGAAATACAGATCCAAAAAAAGGAGGATAAAATCTATGTCACATTAAACGTTAGCCCTGAGGCAATGGAATATTGGGCTATGCAATATGCGAGCTTTATTGAAGTAATTGCACCACAATCATTAAGAAACAAAATTAAAAATAATTTAAAAGATGCTCTAAAAAAATATGAGGAGGTATAAACATGACGAATATAGACTTGGAAAAGATCTTTGAATCTGATGATTTTAAAACATGTGAAAATGAATTAAAAAAAAGTGAGATTAGATCCTATCGCAATTCTGATCCTGAGCCAGAAATTAAAGTAAATCGAGAGAAAATGAATAAGCTAAAAGAAGAGAGAGATTTTACTCAATTTAATTTCCCCGAAATAGACAAGTACAAAGAATTACCAAATGCAAATAATTGGGAAAAGTTTATTGCAAAATATGGATTAAATAAGAATAAATATAAAAATTTTTTCTCAGATAATTCGGAAAAGCTTCTAAATGTTTTAAGCGATTTTTATAAAGATCATCCATTTTTAACTCCTTTTGTAGGTGAAAAGTATGAGACCGTTCTAGATAAAAAAATTAAAGTTCTTTATGTAATGGAAAGTCATTATCTCCCTACATTTTCAAAAGTATACGAAGGATATGACAATGATGATAACAAACAGAAATGGTTATGGAAACACTGGTATGCATCCGATTGGGCAGAACAAATATCTCTCTATCGAGAAGATCTGGAATACATGTGGACTGAAAGTGTCATAAAATATAACATGCTTAATAACGGACACTTCATTAATATGTTCAAAAGAATGCTACTGCCTTTATATGATGCAATTAAAAATAACAACGTCATAGATAACCCTGCAAAAGGAATCGAAAGAATCAACAATGATGATATAAAAACGATAATTGAGGGCATTGCGTTTATGAACTATTATCTCCGCCCAGCTGAAGCTACAGGCAGTCATATCAATCCAGAACAAATAGACAATCTTTTCAGTTTCTTTAATCTATTACTTGTTTGGGAAAGTCTCGATAAACCGTATGTTGTCATTTGTTCTTCAAGAGCGGCAAATGCATTTGAATCATATGCCAAATATTTGCTAAAAGAAGAAATTTCTTTATCATTAAATGACAAGTTTGTTAGATGTAATCACCCTAGTTCTCTGTCCTGGTTCAAAGAGATTAAAGAAGATAATACAAACGTATGGTTTAATTCTAATGTAGGAAAACGAACTAGCTATGAAATTCAAAGAGAGTTTTATATGTCATGTCCAGATTTTCAAATAAATAAGAACCAATAGAAAAGATGACATCTATTAACTACAAAAAGCGTAAATCTAATTGAAGAGAATCTCAGAGTTTGAACACCAAACTAAGATGATTGTCTTATTTTTCTTACTCATAAAGTGTCGTAAACGTGTCGCAAGAAGATATAAAAAGAAAAGCTCTTGTTTAAAACCTTTATATAAAGGATGAACAAGAGCTTTCATAAACATCATGGTGGACCCCTGGGGATTCGAACCCCAGACCCACTGATTAAGAGTCAGTTGCTCTGCCAGCTGAGCTAGGGGTCCATGACTAAGCTTAGTTATATTAGCACAATTACAAACAAAGTGCAACCAAGATTTAAAAACAGAATAGATCAAAAATATATTTTTTTGCGTTCTCTTTCTTAAGACGATCCAATAGAAATAAAAGGAAGCTGTTTACTTCCTCTTATACTCAATATGGTGATAATGGACTCCTTCTTCTGTGATGTCAGTCAGGATGGTCTTGGTGTAATCCTCTTTGTTAAATGACGGAAAGAAGGCATCGGCATCATAAGCTTGATCGATTTCGGTTAAGAGTAACCGATAGGCACAAGGCAAGAATTCTTTATAGATCATGGCCCCGCCAATCACAAAGATCTCTTCTTTTGTATCTTGGTAGGCTTCAATAAAGTCATCTGGTGATTCGAAGATCTCTACTTCTTCTGGTAAATCAGGATGGCTTCTCGAAATCACGATATGATGACGGCCCGGCAACATGCCCGGCAAGGATTCAAATGTCTTCCGCCCCATGATAATGGTATGGCCTTTGGTCTGTTCTCGGAAGAATTTCATATCTTGCGGCAAATGCCAGAGCAGCTGATTGTCTTTTCCTAATTCATTGTTTTTGCCGATAGCGGCTATCATCGTCAATTTCATCGGATTCTCCTATTGTGCTAATGGGAATTGGATCTTTCCCATATGTTGATAGTTTTCTAGTTTGATATCTTTAAGATCCTTGGAATGATCAAAGGCATAAAAATCCTTGATCTCCGGATTGAGCCAAAGCGTAGGGGCCGGAAGACTGCCTTGAGTATGGTAGCGTTCCAGCTGTTCCTTGATTCCATCCACCTGATTCACATAGATATGTGCATCTTTGATCGACCAGTTGATCGTTCCTGGTTTTAGATCCGTAACCTGAGCCAGCATCATCAATAAAACAGCATACTGCGTCACATTAAAAGGAAGACCCAAAGGGACATCGCAGCTTCTTTGATGGACCCACAGATTCAGCTTGCCATTGGTGATATCCCATTCACTGGACCAGACACAGCTTGGTAAAACGGCTGTGTCTAAATAGTCATCCTGCCAAAGGGAGATGACTCTTCTTCGGTCATTGACATCATTTTTTAAAGAAGCGATCAGTTTATCCATCAATCCCATCTTTTTAACGATATAACCATAAGCGGTCCCGATTGTATGGGCAAAAGAAGGATCAAAATGCTTTAAGACCTTCCCTGTCTTTTCATCACACCAGTCTCCCGCTTCATTGATTTCCCATAGATCCCATATGTGTACATTTCTTTCCTGAAGCCAGCGTACATCATTCGATTGCGCCTGATAGATCCACAACATCTCCAAAACAGCTTGACGAATAAAAAGCTGTTTGGTTGTCAGAATCGGAAATTCTTCTTCCAAGTTCAACTCAAAATGAGCAGCCGGGATCTTGATAGTATCCACTCCCGTTCGGTTGGAGACTCTCGTTCCTTCCTCTAAGATCTTCTGACACAGCTCACAATAAATTGTATCCCATTGAGACATATGCATACCTCCTATAAAAGATTTTCATTCAAATAATTTCCGATGGCACTTTCATCATTCGTGTAAGGACTGATCACATCACAAATGGCCTTGACATCATCGGTCGCATTTTGAACACAGACACCGATGCCCGCCGTGGACAACATCGGTATGTCATTGGTCGCATTGCCAAAAGCCAAGATATGCTCCATCGCAACACCATAGTGCTGACACAGTTTTTTTAGTCCATAGCCCTTATTGATTCTAGGATCCGAAAATTCAAAACGGTTGGGATCCACTAAAAATCCCATACAATCCGGATCTTTAAAAGTGATCATTTTTTCTAGTACCTCCGGCATCCTGTTGGACTCAGCATAAAGCGTAACCTTATTAAAAGACTCCGTTAGGATCAAAGATTCCACATCTGCCAAGACCTCAGTCTCTAAAAAAGAATCTGCCTGATTTCTGGTACGCTGCGTAGACTTGGATACATAACGAACATCCCCTTGATAAAACTGCAGAATGCAGTTGACATTTTGAAAATGATGAAAGATCCGTTGCAGGACATCGCCCTTTAATTTATGATATTCT
>NZ_CALVBG010000107.1 GCF_944325745.1 uncultured Faecalicoccus sp.
TGGCGGCCGCGGTTGAGAGGTTGAGCGCGCTGATGCGATAATCCTCCGGGCTCACGAAGTTGCCGCACACATCCTGGGCCAAGAGGGTGTTATGGCTGCCCGGCGTGCCCCAGGTCGAGGCGTTTCTGAGCGACGTGGCGTCCGGCAGCATGGGGATGCGCTCGCAGCGATCGGCGTGGGCGGCGAGCAGCTCCTCGGGAAGCCCCACGCTCTCGCAGCCAAAGACGAGGTAGTCGCCGTCTTGATAACGCGCCTCGGCATAGGTGCGACGCGCCTTCTTGGTGAGGAGGTGCAGGCGTGCTGTGGGACCCGCTGCGTCAAGAAACGCCTCCCAGTTCTCGTGTACCACGACGTCCAGGCTCTCCCAGTAGCCGAGCCCCGCGCGATGCAGGCCCTTCTCGTCCAGCGAGAAGCCGAGCGGCCCCACGAGGTGCAGGCGCGACCCCGTGACCACGCAGGTGCGTCCGATGTTTCCCGTGTTGGCCGGAATCTCCGGCGCCACCAGCACGATGTTGAACATGTCCACCCTCCCTCGTCGGCGGCGCCGGCTCGCTATAATTGCCTGTGCAGCATACCCTAATCCGAAGGGAAACCCATGATCAAGGAACTGGTCCACGACGAGGCCATCCTCTCCACCCCGTGCGAGCCCGCGACCGCCGAGGACGCCGACCTGGCGCAGGACCTCGTAGACACGCTCGCCTCCATCGACGATGCCGTCTGCCTCGCCGCCAACCAGATTGGCGTGACCAAGGCGGTCGTTGTCTACCAGGACGACGACGGCACCGCTCACGTGATGTACAACCCGAAGGTCCTGGCCGGATTTGCTGCCGCCAAGGTCGAGGAGAGCTGCCTTACGCACGAGGAGCCCGTGCGCGTGACGCGCTTTGGCAAGATCAAGGTCTCCTTCGACGAGCTCGTGGACGGCCAGCTCAAGGCCCGCCGTCGCGACTACATGGGCTGGACCGCGCAGATGATCCAGCACATGGTCGACCACTGCAAGGGCAAGCTGGTCTAGCATGTCCCCTCGTGGCGGCACGGCGCCCGACCACATCGAGGTGCGCGGCGCCCGCGTGCACAACCTCAAGGATGTTGACGTTGACATCCCGCTGAACGAGCTCGTGGGCGTGGCCGGGGTCTCCGGCTCCGGCAAGAGCTCGCTCGCACTGGGCGTGCTCTACGCCGAGGGCAGCCGCCGCTACCTGGAGTCGCTCTCCACGTACACGCGCCGCCGCATGACGCAGGCGAGCCATGCCGCCGTGGACGATGTCCGATACGTGCCGGCGGCGCTGGCGCTCCACCAGCGTCCGGCGGTGCCGGGCGTGCGCAGTACCTTCGGCACCATGTCCGAGCTGCTCAACAGCCTGCGCCTGCTTTTCTCGCGCGTGGCGAGCCACCGCTGCCCGCACTGCGGCGCCTACGCCCCACCCTCCACGGCGATTGCCACGGATCAGCCCATCACGTGCCCCGTCTGCGGCGAGAAGTTCTTTGGCCCCGGTGCCGAGGACCTGGCGTTCAACAGCACCGGCGCGTGCCCCGCCTGCGGCGGCACGGGCATCGCGCGCACGGTCAACGAGGCGTCGCTCGTGCCCGACGAGTCCATCTCCATCGACGACGGCGCGGTGCTGCCGTGGGGCAGCCTCATGTGGGATCTCATGAAGCAGGTCTGCGGCGCCATGGGCGTGCGCACCAACGTGCCGTTTAGCGAGCTCACGCCCGAGGAGCGCGACATCGTCTTCCACGGTCCGGCCGTCAAGAAGCACATCCTCTATCACCCCAAGAAGGGCGACGACTTCGCTGAGCTGGACTTCACCTACTTCAACGCGGTCTACACCGTGGAGAACGCGCTCGCCAAGGTCAAGGACGAGAAGGGCCTCAAGCGCGTGAGCCGCTTCCTCACGGAGGGCCCCTGTCCCGACTGCGGCGGCACGCGCCTTTCGGAGGCGGCGCGCGCCCCGCGGGTGGCGGGGATCAGCCTCGCCGACGCTACGGCGATGACGCTCGGCGAGCTGGTGACGTGGGTCGCCGCGGTGCCCGCCGGCCTACCGGACGACGTGCGCCCCATGGCGGAGAGCATCTGCGAGTCCTTCCAGCACACGGCGCGGCGCCTGCTGGACCTCGGCCTCGGCTACCTTTCGCTCGACCGCGCGGCGTCCACGCTCTCCACGGGCGAGCGCCAGCGCGTGCAGCTGGCCCGCGCCGTGCGCAACCGCACGACGGGCGTGCTCTACGTGCTCGACGAGCCGTCCATCGGCCTGCATCCCGCCAACGTGGACGGGCTTCTCGGCGTCATGCGCGACCTCCTGGCGGACGGCAACTCCGTCGTGATGGTTGACCACGACGCGCGCATCCTCGCCGAGGCAGACCATCTCATCGAGCTTGGCCCCGGCGCGGGTACGGACGGCGGTCGCGTGATCTGCCAGGGGAGTGTCGCCGAGGTGGCAGCCAACCCGGCCTCGCGCGTCGGCGGTTTTCTCACGGGCGAGAAGGACGTGCTCTCTCGGCCGCGCGCGGACGCGGAGGAGATGTTCGACCTCGGTACCATCTCGATGGAGACCGAGGCGCTGCACACGGTGCGACCGCTCCACGTGGAGGTGCCGCGCGGGCGGCTCGTGGTGGTGACGGGCGTCTCGGGCTCGGGCAAGACGACGCTCGTGCTGGAGACACTGGTGCCGGCGCTTTCCGCCGTGGCGGCGGGGGAGTGGCCGCCTGCGCACGTGCGCTGGGTGGACGCCGAGGGCGTGCGGCGCGCCAACCTCATCGACGCCACGCCGATTGGCATCAACGTGCGCTCCACCGTGGCCACTTACGCCGGCGTCCATGACGAGCTGCGCCGCGCGTATGCTCGCACCGACGAAGCGCGCGCCGCTGGCTACAAGGCGGGGGACTTCTCGTACAACACCGGGCGCCTGCGCTGCCCCACCTGCGACGGCACGGGCGAGGTCTCGCTCGACGTGCAGTTCCT
>NZ_CALVBG010000108.1 GCF_944325745.1 uncultured Faecalicoccus sp.
TGACGCGTCCCTTGCGTCGGATCACGCGACATTTGTCACACATCGGTTTTACGGATGGTCTTACTTTCATTTGTCTTATCCTTTCCCCACGTTTCATTCCTCTTAAAATGCGTATCATCCTATGCGGATTTTAAAAGTAACGTAGTATAAAATACAGAAGTAAATTGCGCAAAAATGCGCAATTTACTATTGGCTCAAAGCTTCTTTCAGAACCGGCCAAATCTCTTCAATGCTGGATGTGGCATCGATTTTTTTGACCATTCCTTTTTCTTCATAATATGCAATCACTGGCTCTGTGTTCTTTGCATATTCCGATAAACGCGTCTTCAGACTTTCTTCATTATCGTCTTTTCTTTGTGTCAGAGCCGATCCGCATTTATCACAAACACCTTCTTGTTTTGGCGGTTTGGAATAAATGTTATAAATCTCTCCGCATTGTTTACACATACGGCGCCCTGTGATACGACGCGTTAATTCTTCAAATGGAACATCCATGACAATGATCTCATCGACCATCAGATCCGTGCCTTCTGTCATTTGTTCAAATGCTTTGGCTTGATCTAATGTTCTTGGATATCCGTCTAATAAATATCCATTCTTTTTATCTTTAAGGTGGCTCAAGTAATCTTTAACCATGTTGTTGGTAATTTCATCAGGTACCAGCAAGCCTTTTTCTGTATAAGCTTTTGCCTGGTTACCCAATTCGGTTCCTCCAGCAATATTCGCACGGAAAATATCTCCTGTGCTGATATGATTCAAATCGAATTCCTCTTTGATACGGCTTGAGAATGTCCCTTTTCCGCTTCCTGGGGCACCCATGATGAAGATGTTCATACTCTTGCTCCTTCGACTATCCGTACGCTAGTCTTGAAAATAATTCTTATAGGATTTCTGTGTGATCAGTCCCTGTACTTGTCGTACCGTTTCGATAGCAACACCGACAACGATGATCATCCCAGTTCCTCCTAAAGCCATCGATGTCGGCATTTCTGTCCAAATCAACGGCATCAGATGCGGTAAGACCGCAATGAGAGCTAATGCAATAGATCCCAGGGTCGTTAAACGAGAAAGAACACGATTCACATAGGTTTCCGTTTCTTTTCCCGGACGTACACTAGGGATATAAGCTCCCGATTTTCCTAAGTTTTCTGCAATCTTTTCCGGATTTACCTGCATCTTCGTATAGAAGAAGGTAAAGAACAAGATCAGGAAAACATAGATCACTAAAGAATACCAAGTTCGCAATCCCAACCAGTTATTCATGACGCTCGTTACTTCGCTGGACGCAAAGAAGCTGGCAATCTGTAATGGTGCCATCATCAATGAGCTGGCAAAGATTACAGGAATGACACTGGCTGAATTTAATTTCAGTGGCAGATAATTCGATTCACTCTGTTTTGATAGAGCAATCGAACTGGATGTATATTGGATAGGGATTCGTCTTTCTGCTGTATTGATCAATGTTACGAAAACAATAATGATCAAATATACAATAATGTATCCAACAAACAGACCAATTCCCGTTCCGTTTGCCTGTTCCCCAATCAAACTTGACCATGCCGAACTAAATTGTTGCGGCAAACGTCCAACGATACCCGCCATGATCACCATAGAAATACCGTTCCCAATTCCCTTTGTCGAAATCTGATCTCCGATCCAAACTAAGAACATCGTTCCTGCGGTAAAAATCGTGGCAATATACAGAATCTTACTGAAGGTAGCTCCTCCCTCGATCAATCCTGTATAGGCTGTCGAGAATCCATATACCAAGGAGAAGGATTGCACAAAACCGAAGATCACCGTTAGATAGCGTGTATACTTATCTAACTGTTTGCGGCCTTTGGCTCCTGACTTGGCAAGTTCTGACAAAGGGGGAATGACATCCATACTCAACATTTGGATGATGATGGATGCCGTGATATAAGGGGTAACACCTAAGGCAAAGATGGAGAACTGTTCTAATCCTCCACCTCCTAATAGATTGAGCATAGCAAACAAGGAATTATCCGATAGACCTGCTACTAAATCACTTGTATCAACGTCCGGGACCGTAATCGCCGATCCCAAACGGTATACAAGAAAGGCAAACAGAGTAAAGAGAATTCGATTACGAATATCTTTATTCTGAAAAATTGCCTTAATGCTCGATATCATTTTAGATCTCCTCGGCTGTTCCGCCTGCTTTTTCGATTGCTTCCTTAGCTGATTGAGAGAACTTCGTTGCTTTAACAGTCAACTTCTTAGTCAGTTCTCCATTTCCTAAAACTTTTAAACCGCCTAATTCTTTGCGAATTACTTTCTTGTCTAATAATAATGCAGCCGTGATTTCAGTTCCATCTTCAAACTGATTCAAAGCTTCTACATTTACTATAGCATATTCTACGCGGTTGAAGTTTGTAAATCCTCGTTTTGGAAGACGTCTGGCTAATGGTGTCTGTCCACCTTCGAAGCCTAAACGTACGCCTCCACCGCTACGAGCTTTCTGCCCTTTTTGTCCACGTCCGGAAGTTTTTCCATTTCCACTTCCTGGGCCACGTCCTACACGGTTACGTTTTTGGGAAGCTTGGAGTGGTTTCATTTCATGTAATTTCATTCGTTCAACCTCCTAATTACCCGCGGATCTCTTCAGGTTTCTTACCACGAAGAGCGGCAACTTCTTCTAATGTCTTCAAAGATTTCAATCCTTCGACAGTAGCACGCACTACATTGATCTTAGTACGAGATCCCAAGCACTTAGTGATGATATCGGAAATACCGGCCAATTCCAATACGGAACGAGCGGCACCACCGGCGATCACACCAGTACCTTCACTGGCAGGGCGCAAGAACACGCTTCCAGCACCGTAGTTTCCTACAGTGTCATGAGGGATCGTTGTACCAACAATTGGTACAGTAAACAAGTTTTTCTTAGCATCTTCAACAGCTTTACGAATTGCATCCGGAACTTCGTTTGCTTTTCCTGTTCCCATGCCGACACGGCCTTTACGGTCTCCGACAACAACTAAACAAGAAAAACGGAAACGGCGTCCACCTTTAACAACTTTCGTAACACGGTTGATTGCTACTACCTGTTCTTCAAATTCTTTCTGGTCTCTTCTAGGTTGTTTTCTTTCTGCCATGTGTGTGACCTCCTAAAATTCCAAGCCGGCTTCACGAGCGGCTTCGGCAAGAGCTTTTACACGTCCTGCATAAATATATCCACCACGGTCGAATACAACCTGTGTGATGTTTGCTTCTTTCGCACGTTTTGCGATTTCAGCACCTACTGCTTTCGCAGCTTCAATGTTTCCACCATTTTCCAGCTTCATCTGTAAGGAACTGGCAGATACTAAAGTCTTCTGGTTCACATCATCAATGATCTGAACATGGATGTGAGCGTTACTTCTAAACACATTCAAACGTGGGCATTCAGGAGTTCCGCTGATTTTTGCACGTACGCGAGCGTGACGACGAAGACGTTGTGCATTTCTAGATTCTTTTTTGATCATGTCTTAGTTTCTCCTTCCCACTATTACTTCTTACCAGCTGTCTTACCTTCCTTACGACGGATATGCTCACCTTTATAGCGAATACCTTTTCCTTTGTAAGGTTCTGGTTTACGAACAGCACGTACATTGGCAGCAAATTCACCAACTTGTTGTTTATCAATACCGCTGACTGCAATTTCAGTAGCACTTGGACAAGTTACTTCCAATCCTTCTGGAATGTCCATTTCAACTTGATGAGAGTAACCAACATTCATCGTCAGTTTCTTTCCTTTGATTGCAGTACGGAAACCAATTCCGACTAATTCCAAACTCTTAGTGAATCCTTCGGAAACTCCTACAACCATGTTGTGCAGCAAAGCACGAGTTGTACCATGTAATTGTTTTGTGTGTTTTGCATCATTTGGACGCTTTACAGTGACTTCATTTCCTTCGACAACGATTTCCATCAAATCAGAAAACTTGCGAGTTAAAGTTCCCTTAGGACCCTTTACAGTCACCTCATTCCCTGCAGCAACATCCACACTGACGCCGGCAGGAATGGTAATCAGTTTATTCCCGATACGTGACATTTCTAATTGTTCCTCCTATTACCAAACGTACGCAACTACTTCGCCACCTAAGTGGTTTTTCTTTGCGTTTTTATCGGTCATCAAGCCATTACTTGTAGAGATAATGGCAATCCCTAATCCGTTCAATACGCGAGGCAGTTTGTCAACCTTCGCATAGACACGCAGACCAGGTTTAGAGATACGACGAAGACCAGTGATGATCCCCTTCTTATCTTCTGTATACTTCAAAGTGATCGTCAAAGTCTTTTTCGGAGCTTCGCCTTCCACTTTGTAGTCTGTGATATAGCCTTCTTCTTTTAGAATTTCAGCAATTGCTTTCTTTTCTTTGCTGACAGGCATACTAACAGTTTCATGCTTCTGTTGCAAAGCGTTGCGGATTCTTGTCAGCATGTCCGCAATTGGATCAGTCATAATCATTGTTATATGCCTCCTTCTTACCAGCTGGCCTTCTTCACACCAGGGATCTGACCTTTATAAGCCAGTTCTCTGAAGCAAATACGACACAGTTTATATTTTCTCAGTACAGCGTGCGGACGTCCGCATCTTTCACAACGTGTATATTCACGTACTTTAAATTTCTGAGGACGTTGCTGTTTATTGATCATTGATTTCTTAGCCATTACCCGTTCCTCCTACTTCTTGAAAGGCATACCCATATGTGTTAACAGGGCTTTAGCCTCTTCATTTGTTTCTGCTGTCGTTACGATTACGACATCCATACCACGTGTACGATTGACTTTATCAAAATCGATTTCCGGGAAGATGATCTGTTCTTTAACACCTAAAGTGTAGTTTCCTCTTCCGTCAAAAGCTGTATCCGAAACACCGCGGAAGTCACGAACACGAGGCAAAGAGATGTTGAACAATTTGTCTAAGAAGTCATACATTTTTTCTTTACGAAGTGTAACTTTACATCCGATCGGCATTCCTTCACGCAACTTAAAGTTGGCGATGGATTTCTTAGCTTTTGTGATTACCGGAGCCTGTCCTGTGATAGCAGCCAATTCTTCAACAGCTTCATCCAGCAACTTCGCATTTTGGATCGCATCCCCAACACCGATATTCACTACGACCTTTTCGATCTTTGGTACTTGCATTACTGATTTGTAATTGAAGTCTTTCATAAGCTGAGGAACGACTTCGTTTTGATATTTTTCTTGTAAACGGTTCATGTCTTATCCTCCTTATTTTCCTTTGACTTCCTTACCGCTTGTCTTATAGACACGGACTTTTTTACCGTCTTTGATCTCCATACGGATACGAGACGCTTTTTTACTTTTTTCATCCCAAAGCATTACATTGGAAACATGGATCTTAGCTTCCTTTTCAATGATTCCCCCATCTGGATTCGCCTGAGTAGGTTTCTGGTGTTTTTTCACCATGTTGACACCTTCAACAATGACCTTATCTTCTTTAGGGAATACGGAAGTTACTTCACCGATTGTGCCTTTGTAAGCACCAGTAATAACTTTGACTCTATCACCTTTTTTAATTCTCACCGGGCACACCTCCTATAATACTTCCGGAGCCAGAGACACGATCTTCATGAAGTCGTGGTCACGCAATTCACGAGCAACAGGCCCGAAAATACGTGTTCCTCTTGGCGTCTTATCATCTTTAATCAATACAACGGCATTGTCATCAAAACGGATGTATGTACCGTTCTCACGACGAACTCCGCGTCTTGTACGAACGATAACCCCTTTGACAACATCACCTTTTTTAACGGTTCCACCAGGAGTGGCCTGTTTTACAGAACACACAACGATATCACCGATGTTTGCAAATTTTCTTACGCTTCCACCTAAACAACGGATAACCAATACTTCCTTAGCTCCGGTGTTGTCAGCGACACGTAAACGACTCTCGTTTTGAATCATTGTTTCGCCCTCCTAGTTCTATACACGCGCTTTCTCAACGATGCTTACTAAACGGAAACGTTTTGTAGCAGACAATGGACGTGTTTCCATGATTTCTACAAAATCACCTACATGAGCTTCGTTGTTTTCATCATGCGCTTTGAATTTCTTAGAATATTTAACACGTTTTCCGTATAAAGGGTGTGTTTTCTTTGTTTCGACTACTACCGTGATTGTCTTGTCCATTTTATCGCTAACAACGGTTCCACGGTATACTTTACGTACGTTTCTTTCCATGTCCAAACCCTCCTACTCTTGACCTTTCGCATTTTCACGTTCTGTCATGACCGTTTTAATACGAGCGATCGTCTTTTTAACGGTTTTCAAACGTGCTGTGTTTTCCAGCTGCCCCGTAGCCTGCTGGAAACGGAGATTGAATAATTCTTCTTTTAAAGCATCGATCTGAGCAAGAAGTTCTTCATTTGTCTTTTCACGAATTTCTTTAGCTAACATTATTTCACTTCTCCTTTTCTCGCAAAACGAGTTTTGACAGGAAGTTTATGGCTGGCAAGACGAAGAGCTTCACGAGCTACTTCTTCACTGACTCCGCCAACTTCAAACATTACTCGTCCAGGCTGTACTACGGCAACCCATCCTTCAGGAGCACCTTTACCAGAACCCATACGAACTTCAAGAGGTTTCTTTGTTCTGGCCATGTGCGGGAAGATTCGAATCCAAACTTTACCGCCACGCTTCATATAACGAGTCATGGCAATACGGGCAGCCTCGATCTGACGGTTGCTGATGTAGTTACCAGATTCGGCAACCAAACCAAACTCACCAAAGTCGATCGTACGACCTGCCTTTGAACGTCCTTCGTAGCTTAGACGATGAGGACGTCTGTATTTTGTACGCTTAGGCATTAACATTTTCGTTACCTCCTTTGTTTTCTACAGGAGCAGCATTTTCAGCTTTAGCTGCATTCTGCATAGGAGCACGTCCGCCAGGACGACGGTTGCGGTTGTTTTTGCGACCGCGCATTGGGCGCTGTTTTGGAGCTTCTGGTTCTTTTACCATTTCTCCAGGCAATACTTCACCGCGGCAGATCCAAACTTTTACACCCAGGCGGCCGTAAGTTGTGGCAGCTTCTTCCCAAGCGTAATCGATGTCACTGCGCAATGTATGCAAGGGAACGACACCTTCAGAATATCCTTCGGTACGAGCCATATCTGCTCCGCCTAAACGGCCAGAAACAGCTGTTTTGATTCCTTTGGCACCAGCACGCATCGTGTTCTGGATAGCTTTTTTCTGTGTTGCACGGAAACTCTTACGTTGTTCCAATTCATTGGCGATCCAACGTGCTACTAAACGAGCATCCAAGTTAGGGTTGGCAACTTCAACCACGTTGATCTGGATCGTCTTTCTATTTTTAGAATCTTTCTTGACTCCGGCATTCACCATTTTTTCCAGTTGTTTTTTCAAACCTTCGATAGATTTTCCATCTTGGCCGATGACAACCCCTGGATGAGCCGTACGAACTACGATCATTACACGGTTCTTCGTACGTTCGATTTCGATACGAGAAATTTGAGGATCTGCTTTTCTTTTATCTTGAGCAGCGTTCGACAATTTCTGGTAATAGTTTTCGATGAATTCACGGATCTTAACGTCTTCGATCAATAAAGATCCAAATTCTTTATCGTCTGCATACCATCTGGACTGCCAGTCACGAATGATACCAACGCGCATCCCGATTGGGCTTACTTTCTGTCCCATAGCGAACCTCCTACTCTTTCTCGGCCACAACAACTGTAATGTGGCTTGTACGTTTGTTGATTGGGCTAGCGCTTCCTTTTGCGCGAGGCATATAACGCTTCAAGGTAATTCCTTCATCAGCCCAGCAAGCTTTGACATAAAGCTTTTCTTCATTCAAATCATTGTTGTTTACCGCATTGGCAACTGCACTGTTCAACACTTTTCCTACCAGGTATCCACCTTTGTTTGGAGTGAACTTACAGATTGCTTTTGCTTCTTCTACGTCTTTGCCGCGGATCAAGTCTAAGACAAGTCTTGCTTTACGAGGCTGAATACGTAGTGTTTTCGCTGTTGCTCTTACTTCCATAATGTCCTCCTACTTACGTGATTTCTTGTCATCAGATCCATGACTAGCGTATTTACGTGTTGGAACAAATTCACCCAATTTGTGTCCAACCATATCTTCTGTTACATAAACCGGAACGTGTTCTTTTCCGTTGTAGACCGCAAATGTGTGTTCTACGAACTGAGGGAAGATAGTCGAACGACGGCTCCAAGTCTTGATTACTTCTTTTTTATTGGCTTCGTTGAGCGCAATGACCTTTTTCATCAAATGTTCATCACAGAAAGGTCCTTTTTTCAAACTACGACTCATTGTCTTTCCTCCTTTTCCTACTTACCATTGCGGCGACGTACGATCAGCTTAGTGCTAGCTTTCTTAGTACGACGTGTCTTAACACCAAGAGCTTTCTTGCCCCATGGAGTCATTGGCGATTTACGTCCGATTGGTGTACGACCTTCACCACCACCATGAGGGTGATCGTTAGGGTTCATAACAGAACCACGAACTGTTGGGCGAATTCCTTTATGACGATTACGACCTGCTTTACCAATGTTTACCAAGCTGTAATCTTCATTTCCTACGATACCAACAGTAGCACGGCAGTTCCCTAATACCTTGCGTACTTCTCCAGAAGTTAAACGCAAAGTAACATATTTTTCTTCGATACCTAAGATCTGAGCAGAACATCCAGCACTGCGTGCCATCTGTCCACCTTTACCAGGCTTCAATTCTACGTTGTGAACGAAAGTACCTTCTGGCATGTTCTGCAATTCCATTGCATTTCCCGTTTTAATGTCGGCTTCTTTGCCAGAAATTACCGTCATCCCTACCTGAAGATCTTTAGGAGCGATGATGTAACGTTTTTCACCATCTGCATACACTAACAATGCGATGTTAGCAGAACGGTTTGGATCGTATTCGATTGTTTTAACGCGTGCAGGAATATCATCCTTGTTACGTTTGAAATCGATAATACGATATGTTCTCTTGTGGCCTGCGCCTTTATGACGTGTTGTGATACGTCCTGTGTTGTTACGTCCACCTTTTGATTTCAACGGTGCCAACAAGCTTTTTTCTGGTTTTGAAGTTGTGATTTCTTCATAAGTCAAGCTTGTCATTCCGCGACGTCCCGGTGTCGTTGGTTTATACGTCTTGATTGGCATAAACTTCTTTTTCCTCCTATTCGCAATATTTATTCAGGAAATAGCGTCTTCTCCCTGATTATTCAGCCGTTTCGTTAAATAAATCGATTGACTGTCCTTCTTTGATTTTTACGATCGCTTTATGTACAGCGCTCGTTTTTCCTGTGTATCTTCCAACACGTTTTGTTTTTGGCTTTGTATTCTGCATGTTGACTTTTTCTACGTCAACCTTGAACAGAGCTTCAACCGCCTGGCGTACCAATACTTTGTTAGCGCCTTTGGCAACTTCAAATGTAACCTTGTTGTCTTCTGCCATCATCTTCATTGTTTTTTCTGTGATGATTGGGCGAAGAATAACATCTCTGTAATCTGTCATTATGCAAGAGCCTCCTCAACTTCTTTGACCGCAGCGCTTGTCATAACGATCTTGTTAGCATTGACTAGATCGTAAACATTGATCAGGTTGCTTGTCATCATCTGGCATCCTGGAACGTTACGGCTTGACAAGTAAGCGTTCTGAACATCTTCTTCCTGTCCAACAACGAATAATGTCTTCTTTGGTGCTTCGATTGCTTCCATGATAGAAACAAACGTTTTTGTCTTTGGTTCAGCAATTTCAAATTTATCTAAAACGCTGAATGCCGTTTCAGCGACTTTTTCACTTAAAGCAGATTTCAATGCTAAACGGCGAACTTTTTTGTTGATGCGGTAAGCATAACTGCGTGGAGTTGCTCCAAATACAGTTCCTCCACCGCGGAACTGCGTAGCACGGATAGAACCTTGACGAGCACGTCCAGTTCCTTTCTGACGGTAAGGCTTACGGCCACCACCGCTTACTTCGCTACGTCCTTTTGTATCAGCTGTACCCTGACGAGATGAAGCCATCTGCATTTTCAGAGCATCATATAAAGCTTGTTGATTTGGTTCGATCCCAAATACTGCATCATTCAGTTCAAGAGAAGAAACAACTTTTCCTTCCTGGTTGATTACATCAATCTTTGCCATTATTCCTGAACCTCCTTATTTGCACTATAGTCGACCAAAGTCACAGGTGCTTTGTTTCCTTTTGAAGTCTTTGCGGTGCGAACCATCACAAATCCTTTTTTAGGTCCAGGCACATTTCCTTTGATCAACAGATAGTTGTTTTCTTTGTCGACCTTGATCACTGTCAAGTTCTGGTTAGTTGTGCGATATCCACCTTCTTGACCAGCCATGATCGTACCTTTCATGATACGTCCCTGACGTGAAGTGATACCGTTAGTAGCTAAAGAACCGATATGACGAATGTTCTTAGATCCACCATGGCTCTTAGGTCCCTGGTGTGCATTGTTACGAACGATCGTACCCATATATCCTTTACCTTTGCTTGTACCGATCACATCTACCGTTTCACCGGCTTCAAAGATCGTTACATCCACCAAGTCCCCTACGTTGACATCCAATTCGCAATCACGAACTTCCTGGATGCGACGTTTTGGAGACGTGTTAGCTTTGGCACAATGACCAATGTTAGCTTTCGTCGTACGTTTTTCTTTTACTTCTTCAAAACCTAACTGGATCGCATTGTATCCATCTGTTTCTACCGTTTTCTTCTGAAGAACAACGTTTGGAGTTGCTTCAACAACGGTTACCGGAATCAATACACCATCTTCAGTGAAGACTTGTGTCATTCCTAATTTTCTTCCTAATAATCCTTTCATCTTCGACACCTCCATTAAAGTTTAATTTCGATGTCGACACCG
>NZ_CALVBG010000109.1 GCF_944325745.1 uncultured Faecalicoccus sp.
ATGATTTCAGTAACGTTTCCGGCACCTACAGTGTGTCCACCTTCACGAATAGAGAACTTAGTTCCGTTTTCGATAGCGATTGGGTGGATCAATTCTACTGACATTTCAACGTTGTCACCAGGCATTACCATATCAGTTCCTTCTGGAAGAGTGATAACACCAGTAACGTCAGTTGTACGGAAGTAGAACTGAGGACGGTAGTTAGAAACGAATGGAGTATGACGTCCACCTTCTTCTTTAGTCAGTACGTAAACCTGAGCTTTGAAAGTAGTGTGTGGATGTACACTTCCTGGTTTTGCTAAAACCTGTCCACGCTGAATTTCATCACGTGCGATACCACGAAGCAAAGCACCGATGTTGTCACCAGCCTGAGCAACGTCCAACTGTTTGTGGAACATTTCCAAACCAGTTAATACAGTCTTACGAGTGTCTTTGATACCAACGATTTCAACTTCGTCGTTCAAATGAGCCTGTCCACGTTCAACACGTCCTGTAGCAACTGTACCACGTCCAGAAATTGTCATAACGTCTTCCACAGCCATCAAGAATGGTTTGTCGATGTCACGTTCTGGATCTGGGATCCAGCTGTCAACAGCATCCATCAATTCGTTGATAGATTCAACGTATTTTGGATCGCCTTCAAGAGCTTTCAATGCAGAACCGCGGATAACTGGAGTGTTATCTCCGTCGAATCCGTATTCGTTAAGAAGTTCACGAACTTCCATTTCTACCAAGTCAACTAATTCATCATCGTCAACCATATCGCATTTGTTCAAGTAAACAACGATGTAAGGTACACCTACCTGACGAGCCAACAAGATGTGTTCACGAGTCTGAGGCATAGGTCCATCAGATGCAGCAACAACCAAGATTGCACCGTCCATCTGAGCAGCACCAGTGATCATGTTTTTAACATAGTCGGCGTGGCCCGGGCAGTCTACGTGAGCGTAGTGACGTCCTTCTGTTTCGTATTCAACGTGTGCTGTGTTGATCGTGATTCCACGTTCTTTTTCTTCAGGAGCACCGTCGATCTGGTCGTAAGCTGTAGCTTTAGCCTGACCTTTTTGAGCCAATACATTCGTAATGGCAGCTGTTAATGTTGTTTTTCCATGGTCAACGTGACCGATAGTACCAATATTAACATGGGTTTTACTTCTGTCAAATTTTTCCTTTGCCATTTTAGTTTCCTCCTAATTGAAATTTAAAAATTCATGCAAAATCATTGTACTTTAGAACTACTTGAAAAGCAACTAGTTTTCGCTTGAATTCTCTTTAATGATCTTTTCCGCAATACTCTTTGGAACTTCTGAATAATGATCAAATTTCATTGAGTAAGTTCCGCGTCCCTGTGTAAAGCTTCGCAGATCCGTAACGTATCCAAACATTTCTGATAATGGAACATTAGCACGAACGATAACGGCATTTCCTCGTTCTTCCTGTTCTGTGATCTGACCACGACGGCTGGAAACATCTCCCATGACGCTTCCTAAGTATTCCGCTGGAGCTGTTACTTCAACGAACATGATCGGTTCCAAGATCACTGGACTACATTTCTTAGCAGCTTCACGCAATGCCATGCTGGCTGCGATCTTGTATGCCATTTCACTGGAATCGACATCATGGTAAGAACCATCGAACAATGTTGCTTTGATATCGATTACTGGATATCCTGCAACCATACCGTTGTTCAAAGCGTCTTTCAAACCTTCTTCAGTTGGTTTGATATATTCTCTTGGAACGGTACCGCCGACAATGGCATCCACAAATTCGAATCCTTTTCCTTCGTTTGGCTCGAATTTGATCCATACGTGACCATACTGTCCACGACCACCAGACTGACGGATGTATTTACCTTCACAGTCTGCTGTACCACGGATCGTTTCACGGTAAGCAACTTGTGGTTTACCAATGTTGGCTTCTACTTTAAATTCACGACGTAAACGGTCAACGATGATATCCAGGTGAAGTTCACCTACACCGGCGATGATCGTCTGGCCTGTTTCTTCGTTTGTATATGTTTTGAAAGTTGGGTCTTCTTCAGCCAATTTGCTCAAAGCCAATCCCATTTTATCCTGGTCAGCTTTTGTTTTTGGTTCCAAAGACAATTCGATCACTGGTTCCGGGAATTCCATCGATTCCAAAATGATCGGATGTTTTTCATCACAAAGAGTATCTCCCGTCGTAGTGACTTTCAGACCTACAGCAGCAGCGATATCTCCTGCCCAAACCTGATCGATCTCTTTACGATGGTTGGCGTGCATCTGTACGATACGACCAAAACGTTCCTTCTTATCCTTTGTAGAGTTCAATACATAGCTTCCTGCAGTAGCTGTACCAGAGTACACACGGAAGAAGCTCAATTTACCTACAAATGGGTCCGTTGCGATCTTGAAGGCCAAAGCGGAGAATGGTTCATCATCGCTAGGATGACGGGCATCTTCTTCTCCATCCAAAGTGGTACCTTTGATAGCCGGTACATCTAATGGACTTGGCAAGTAATCAACAACTGCATCCAATACTTGTTGAACACCTTTGTTCTTGTATGCAGATCCACACAATACTGGGAAGAAATCACCAGCACATACGGCGATACGCAATACACGTTTGATTTCACTGATTTCTGGTTCTTCACCTTCCAAGACCATCATCATGAAATCTTCATCGTAATCAGCCAAATACTCTAATAATTTGGCACGATATTCTTCAACAAGATCCTGGCTTTCTTCAGGGATCTCTACTTCGGTAATAATACGTCCATAGTCTCCGCTGAATGTATAAGCTTTACGTTCGATGATATCGATGATTCCTTCAAAATCACTTTCAGCACCAATCGGCAACTGAATCGGGCAAGATTTTGCCCCTAAACGATCGATGATCGTGTTGCATGACATGATGAAGTCAGCCCCTGTCGCATCCATTTTGTTAACGAATACGATACGTGGTACTCCATAAGTCGTAGCTTGACGCCAAACCGTTTCTGTCTGTGGTTCAACACCGGCTTTGGCATCCAATACCGTTACGGCACCATCCAATACACGCAAAGAACGTTCAACTTCAACTGTGAAGTCTACGTGACCTGGTGTATCGATGATATTGATACGGCATTCATGACCCGTGCCATCTAATTTTTTCCAATGACAAGTAGTGGCTGCAGAAGTGATCGTGATACCACGTTCCTGCTCCTGTTCCATCCAGTCCATTGTACTGGCACCTTCATGAGTTTCACCGATCTTGTGGTTAACACCCGAATAATAAAGGATACGTTCAGTTGTAGTCGTTTTTCCGGCATCGATGTGCGCCATGATACCGATATTACGAGTATCTTCTAGACTATATTCTCTAGGCATATAACTAAACTATCTCCTTTCTTACCAGCGGTAGTGAGCAAAGGCTTTATTTGCTTCCGCCATCTTATGAGTGTCTTCACGTTTTTTAACACTGGCACCTGTTCCGTTCGATGCATCGATGATCTCTGCAGCTAAACGTTGTTCCATTGTCTTTTCATTTCTTAAACGTGCATAGTTAACGATCCAACGAAGACCTAATGTCAAACGACGTTCGTCACTAACTTCTACTGGCACCTGGTAGTTGGCACCACCTACTCGTCTAACCTTCAGCTCTAACTGAGGCATAACGTTTTCCAATGCTTGTTCGAAAACTTCCATTGGCTGTTTTCCTGTTTTTACTTCAACGATTTCAAACGCGTTGTACAAAATAGTTTGTGCAACCCCTCTTTTTCCATCAATCATGATTTTATTGATCAAACGAGTGACCAACTTAGAGTTATACATAGGGTCGACTAATACATCACGTTTGGCAATGTGTCCTTTTCTAGGCATTTAAATTCCTCCTTTCACGATTGATTACTTTTTCGGTTTTTTCGTTCCATACAGTGAACGAGATTGTTTACGGTCATTTACACCGGCGCAGTCTAATGTACCACGGATAATGTGGTAACGAACACCTGGTAAGTCTTTGACACGTCCACCACGAATCAATACAACACTGTGTTCCTGCAAGTTGTGTCCGATTCCTGGGATGTAAGCTGTAACTTCCATTCCGTTGCTCAAACGAACACGCGCATATTTACGAAGTGCTGAGTTTGGTTTCTTTGGTGTCATGGTTCCGACACGGGTGCAGACTCCACGTTTCTGTGGGCTGGACAAGTTTGTCGGTCTAGACTTCAGTGAGTTGTACCCACGGTTCAAAGCTGGTGACTTTGAGACGTTCTGACTGGCCTTACGACCTTTACGAATCAACTGGTTGATTGTAGGCATAAGTACCCTCCTTTCAAAATCTTTTTAACACACGTTTCCGGGTGTGTCTTTTTCATCCGTTTAATATAGGATTCTTTCGAATCCCAACTTTACGCATGCACGATTAAATTACACTTTTTCAAAAAGAAAGTCAAACACTTTTTGAAAAAAATCGTTTTTCATCCCCATCCTCATCATTTTCGATTATAATAGTACCGTATAAAGCGAGGAAATTTTATGAAACATAAAATCATTTTTTTAGATATGGATGGCACTTTATATCAAACCGAAAATGATATTATCCAAGACAGCGCCTTGGATGCCATCGATCTTTTGCGCGATAAGGGTTATAAAGTCTGTGCCGCCACAGGCAGGCCGCTGAATCAAATGAAACTGATCTTGGAACGTGTGCGCTTCGATGCGTATGTTCTTATCAATGGCGGATATATCTTAGATAAGGAATTCAATGAAATCGGCGCTTACCCAATCGATAAGAAAACCGTCGAAGATCTCGTCAACTTATGCAAAGAAAAACAATTTGGACTGATGTTCCATTTCGGGGACGCTACTTATATTTATAATGATTTCTATCCAATGTATGATTTCTGTAAATACTGCAATGTTTTAGATTCTTTGTTCTATGACGTCACTCAGACCTTCCATAAACGTCATCGTGTTTTTAATGCCGTTATCATGACCAAAGATAAAACAAGCTTAGATGAATTCTTAAAAGCCCACCCGAACTTGCGGTCCGATTTGATCAACGTGAAGACCGACGGCTTCTGTTTTGATATCTTCAATGCCGATAATGACAAATCCAAAGGCGTTGAAATGGTCTTAGATCAATTTGATATGACTTGGAAAGATGCAATCTGCATCGGAGACAGCACCAATGATATCGGCATGCTTCAAAAAGCAGACATCGGAGTTGCGATGGGAAGCGCAACCGATTATGTCAAAAGCTTTGCCGACTGGTCTACGACCAGCACATATGACAACGGAATCTTCAACGCAGTTGCCAAGATCTTAAAGGAAGAGGAATGATCATTCACTCCTCTTCCTTTTTTAATTCAATAAAATGATTGCCGACTTGCTGGACCTCTTCCAAATCGTGGGTTACATACAATAAAGTAAACCCTTTTTGTTCCTGTAAAGAAAGAAGGATCTGGATCAGATCGGCTTTTGTCCTTTGATCCAGAGAATTCAATCCTTCATCGATCAAAAGAAGATCCGGATCTTTCATCAAAGCTCTTGCCAGAGATACACGCTGCTTCTGTCCTCCCGAAAGGGTAGAAACTTTTTGCGAAAGAATGGATTCCACTCCCACCCGTCTAGCGTTCTTGATCACCATTGCCTTCAGTTCTTCTTTGGACGTCGTTCTTAGATCGATCCCATATGCGATATTATCGTAAACACTGATTCTTTCCAAAAGTTTATCGTCTTGAAATACAAAGGAGATCTTAGAGAGTCCATCCCGATCGATTGTCCCTTGTGTGCAGTCTTCCAATCCCGCAATGATTCGCAATAAAGTCGTCTTCCCGCATCCGCTGGGGCCCAAAAGTACAGTTCGTTTCCCTTTGGGGATCGAAAGGTTCAAATGATCTAACGCTTTGACTCCATTAGGATAAATCTTTGTAACATCTTTTATTTCCAACATAGCTGTATTGTAGCACATACAAAAAAAACGTCTCAAGGATGTTCCTCAAGACGTTTATGTGAATTTGTGAAATTAAATTACTTAACTTCAACAGTAGCACCAGCAGCAACCAATTTTTCTTTGATCTGGTCAGCTTCTTCTGGGCTAACGTTTTCTTTGATGGCAGCTGGAGCACCATCTACTAATTTCTTAGCATCTACCAATCCTAAACCAGTGATTTCACGTACAGCTTTGATGACAGCAACTTTTGTTCCACCAACATCTGTCAAAGTAACTGTTACTTCACTTGGTCCTGTAGGAGCTGCTTCTTCAGCAGCTGGAGCTGCAACAGCAGCTGCGGCTACGACACCGAATTTTTCTTCGATAGCACTTACTAAATCATTCAGTTCTAAAATTGTAGCTTCTTCTAAGTATGCAAGAATATCTTCTTGAGTTAATTTAGCCATTTTTCTTTTCCTCCTATTGTTATTCTGCAGCTGCTTCTTCCACAGCTGGTTCTTCTGCTGCTTCTACAGCAGGTGCTTCTTCTTTTGTTTCTACTTCTTTCACTGCAAATGTACCGTTTTCTTTTGCTTCGGCCACAGCTTTGACCGTCATAGCAAACTTGATCAATGGTGCATTCAAGCAAGAAGCGAACTTAGCCAACATACCTTCTTTGTTTGGTAAGGCAGACAGCTTTTTGATCGTATCGGCATCTACCGTTTCACCGTCTACGATTCCTGTCTTCAAGACAAGAGCGTTGTGGTCTTTCGCAAATTTTGCCAAGACACGAGCAGGAGCCACAGGGTCTTTCCCAAATGCCAAGGCGTTTGGTCCAACCAATCCTCCAGCGAAATCGTCATAACCCAGTTTTTCAGATGCACGACGTGCAATTGCGTTTTTGTAAACTTTGAATTCTACTTCTTCAGCACGTAGATTTCTACGCAATTCATTGATTTCGGCAACCGTCAAACCGCGGTACTCAACCATTACGATAGAGCTGGCTTCCTTCATCTTGTCAGCTAAGGCGTTAACGTTGGCTTCCTTTTGTGCAAGGATCGTTTGATTCATTCGTTCCACCTCTTTCTAACTATTGTAACAATATCCAAAAGAAAACCCGTATCATCAAAGACACGGGTCAATGGAATGCATTCAAAAAATCTCTTAGCATCAACCCTCGGTAACAAATTAAGCCTCGCGGCAGTTACTGTCTTTGGAATATTGATAACAATCTAAATTTTACTGATTCTGGCTATTTTGTCAATTATCTTTCGATAGTAACACGGATGCCAGGGCCCATCGTTGTGGAAAGAACAAGATTCTTCATGTAGTTTCCTTTTACTGTTGCCGGACGAGCTTTGGCGATCGTACTGAAGATCGCACGGAAGTTTTCTACCAATTTGTCATCTTCGAAACTCAATTTCCCGATCATGACATTGATATTTCCTTCTTTGTCTACACGGTAAGTGACTTTCCCTTTTTTAACTTCATCAACGGCTTTCGCAACATCCATCGTTACTGTACCTGTCTTAGGGTTAGGCATCAAACCTTTTGGACCTAAGATACGTCCTAAGCGTCCTAACTGTCCCATCATATCTGGTGTGGCGATCAATACATCGAAATCCATCCAGCCTTTCTGGATCTTTTCAATGATGTCGGCTCCGCCTACGAAATCAGCACCAGCTTCCTGAGCTTCCTTTTCTTTTTCGCCCTGTGCTACAACACAAACTTTTTGTGTTTTTCCAGTACCGTTAGGCAGTACCATAGCACCACGGATCTGCTGATCCGCATGACGAGGGTCTACATTTAAGCGGAAATTAACTTCTACACTAGCGTCAAATCCACATTTACCTGTCTGTTTTGCCAAAGCGATCGCTTCTTCAATAGAATACGTTTTAGAACGATCTACCAATTTGCTTGCTTCAGCATATCTTTTACTTACTTTTGCCATTGATAGTCCTCCTATTCAAATCCTTCGATCTTGATACCCATGTTGCGAGCCGTTCCTGCTACGATACGCATAGCAGCTTCTACATCGTTCGCATTTAAATCTGGCATCTTGTATTCTGCGATCTCTTTTAACTGATCTACTGTGATCGTTCCAGCTACCTGTTTCTGGTCACCGCTGGCTTTCTGAATGTTTGCGGCTTTTTTCAACATTACGGCAGCAGGGGTCGTTTTCAATACGAAATCAAAACTCTTGTCTTCATACGCAGTGATCACAACTGGTACAAGGTCCCCTTTACGGTCTTTTGTTGCATCGTTGAATGCTGTACAGAACTGTGGCATGTTGATACCGGCACTTGCCAGAGCCGGACCTGGTTTAGCTCCGCCAGCAGGGAATTGCAACTTACAAACCTTAGCAACTTTTTTGCTCATAAGACAATACCT